>JAKPGL010000048.1 GCA_029550925.1 Planctomycetota bacterium | reverse complement strand
TACCGGGGGAAAAAAGTCAATTTTTCCCACTAAAAATCCTTATTGTTGCTATTTTCCGAACAGTCGGTCCAACCCCTCAAGCCGAAAAACAGGCAGGACTTCTTAGGAGGTTCTTCGTGGAACCAGAAGGGGGGTACCCCGTGAGTGTGTAATCGCTGGAGTTTTGCAAAATGGGTAACATTTCAGCCGAATGCAAAGGAGGCTTATTTTAGGGCGAAATTTGCCCAGGATTGTCATTCCCGCGAAAGTTCTCAATCCTGGGGCCTATGAGGCGGCTACTTTGTTATTCCTCCCAAGTAGCGGCTGCAAGAAGCCTAGATTCCCGCTAGAGCGGGAATGACAAGGTACTGCATTCGGCTAAAGTGTTACGAAGTTCCTTATTTATTAACGCCCCGGATGTAATCTATTTTGAAAACGCCGGTTTTGATTTTCCAATGGTCGCCCGGGTCTAGCCGAAGCGCAGTAATGGTGTTATTGCGCCACGTCGGGAATTTATAAACCGGAATGGAATACGTATGAAATTGCCCATCACTTTTAACTGGAACAAAGACTTTCCAGCCGTCCATCCATCGAGGCGGCGATACACTCCAGAAAAACTCAATATATTCTCCGTCGGTAAGGGCCATGCGGATTTCAATATGGCTGCACTGCTTGCCATCAATGCTGAGATTTTTAACAATTAGAAATGGGTCAATATCAGTAAAAGCACCAACAAGACACCCATCTTGGATACCAAGATTGGAAATGGCCTGAACCGGCTGCCACCCTTCTGTGTCTTTTTCAAACTCAAACGCAAACACATAATTGCCCCAGCCCAATTCTTTTAGCCGCACCTTTGCAATAGATTGGTCCAGGCCGCCTATTCTGTCCAGGGTGCGCAAGTACCACTCAGCCGCCTCTATACGCTTAGCTAGTCTTGCCTGCCCCTGTAACAGGACAGATTCATTCCAAAGGGCATGGCCTCTCTTAGCTGCCTCTTCTGGTGATTCCGGCATGTCTTTGGCCTCAAACTCGATCAATACGTCTAGGGCTGAAATTGCCAGCTTGCTATCCATAGCCTGAACCGCAAGTTCTTTGGCCTTCTTGGCCAGCACGTACCGATTAGCCTGGTCTTTATCTTCGGCGGCCATGCGGAGCATTTCCAGGGCCAGTTTGGCCTTCTCTTGGGCCGACCGGGCCTTGGCCATATCCTTGCCGAACACTTCGTCCACGAGCTTTTCCGCCCGGCTCAACTCCGCGGTTTTCGGCTGCGGATATTTTTCCCCCTCAGCCGTCTGCCCCGTCAGTCCAATCCCCAACCAGACTACCGTCCAGAGCAAAACCAGTTTCCGCATATTGGCCTCCTTGAGGAAAAGACTGGAAACTCGAACATCAGCGCTATTTAGGATACTCCCGCCTTCGGTTTTTCGTCAACCCTCAAGAAGGGTGTGGGCTGGTTAAGCAAGGGGATTCTGATTATCCTGTTTTCTGGGGCCGGGTTTTGCGAGGTCCCAGCGTGAAGAGGTGTACGACCACGCAGATTTTGAGCTTGGATGAGTTTTGAGAAATCGTTCCCTTCTGAGCATGGGTAT
>JAKPGL010000035.1 GCA_029550925.1 Planctomycetota bacterium | reverse complement strand
CGCCGTCGTCATTGCCACGCCGGACCACTGGCATGTGCCGATCGCCATAGCCGCCATCCGGGCGGGCAAAGCCGTCTATGTGGAAAAGCCGCTCTCGCTCACCGTGGAAGAGGGCCGGCGGTTGGCGGAGGTGGTTCGCCGTTACGGCGGCATCCTGCAGGTGGGCAGTCAGCAACGATCCGACGAAAAGTTCATCCGGGCCTGCGAACTGGTGCGTAACGGCCGTCTGGGCCGGGTCCACACGATCCGGGTAACCATTGTGGGACGCCCTGGGCCTGCCTCCGGTCCGTGGACGCCCCAGCCCGTGCCGCCCGAATTGGACCACGAGATGTGGCTTGGTCCGGCCCCCTGGGCGCCGTATCATAAAGACCGCTGCCATTATAATTTCCGGTTTGTCAGCGACTATTCCGGCGGCGATATGACCAACTGGGGCGCCCACCACATGGATATCGTCCAGTGGGCGTTGGACGCCGACGGAAGCGGCCCGGTGCAGGTAACCGCCCGCGGCAGACGGCATCCGACCGGGCTGCACGACACCTTCTTCGACGTAGAAGCCGATTATCTCTATCCGGGCGATGTGAAGGTGATTTTACGTTCCCAATCGAAGGACATCCGTACCGGCGGCGTGCGGTTCGAAGGCAGTGAGGGCTGGGTCTATGTCAGCCGAGAAAAAATCGAGGCCGAACCCGCATCGCTCCTTACGACACAAATCGGCCCGAATGAAATCCACCTCGCTCCCGAAGGCGGCCCTAGCACTCATATGGGAATCTGGTTAGACTGTATCCGGCGGCGTAATCCCAAGGGGCTGAACGCCCCGGCGGAAGTCGGCCACCGGTCGGCCACCGTCTGCCACCTGGCCAACATCGCCATGGAGCTGGGCCGGCCGCTTCGCTGGGACCCGGCCGCCGAACAATTTTCCGACGATCCGGAAGCCAATCGCCTGCTGCGTCGAACCCCCAGAGAACCCTGGGCAATATAAACAAAATCTCACCTGGCCAGGCCAAGAGGCCCGGCGACGTCGAGTCCCCTCTCAACCGGACAATTCCGGAGGAGACCTGCCATGAACCATGGGAGCGGAAATCGCCTTGGGAAACCGGCCTTCCCGAGCCGGCAATCGGCAATGTTTCAGCAAACCATTCGGTTGGGGCAGGCGGTGAGCCGGCGGGGGTTTTTGGCGTCTGGTCTGGGAACGACGGCGGCGCTGGGCAGGACGCCGTACATTCTCACTTCCACGGCGCTAGGCGGCCAGGGGAAGCCATCGGCCGGCGATCGGATCACCATCGGCCTGATCGGTCTGGGCGGCCATGGCATCGGCCATAACCTGCAAGGTTTCCTCCGCCAGCCGGACGCCCAAATCGTTGCCCTCTGCGATCCCGATCGTGCCCGAATTGAGGAAGCCCTGAAAGTGTGTCGGCAACGGCTCGGCGAAACGTTCACCTGCCTTTGCACCCAGGATTGGCGGGAGGTGATCCGCCGAGGCGACGTCGATGCCGTGATGATTTCTACTCCGGACCATTGGCATGTGCCTATTTCCGTGGCGGCCATCCGGGCCGGCAAAGACGTGATCTGTGAAAAGCCTACGCTGACCATCGCCGAAGGAAGGGTACTAGCCGATACCGTCCGCCGGTACGGCGCCGTGTTCCAAACCTCGACCGAAGACCGCTCCATCCCGGTCTATATCCGGATGGCGGAACTGGTGCGGAACGGGCGGATCGGCCGGTTGCAGCGGATCCGGGTCCAATTGCCGGCCGGGCCTTCGCAGCCGGGCAGTGCCGAACCCAAACCGGCGCCTGAAGGTCTGGATTGGGACCTTTGGCTGGGGCCGGCGCCGTGGGCGCCATATCGGGAGGGGCTACATATGTTCCATTGGCGCGGGAAACGGGATTACTCCGGCGGCACGCTCACCGACTGGGGCGCCCATCAATTGGATACCGTCCAACTGGCCAACGATACCGAACGCACAGGCCCCGTAGAAGTCGAAGGCACAGGCCGACGCCATGAAACCGGCCTCTACGATGTCTTCTACGAATTCCACCTGGTCTATCGGTACGCCAGCGGCGTGGAACTTTATGTGGATAGCGGCGGCACAGGGCTTCGGTTCGAGGGGACCGACGGCTGGGTGGGTAACAAGGGCTGGTGCCAACCGCTGGAAGCCAGCGATCCGAAAATCCTGCAAACACCCATCGGGCCGAACGAACTCCACCTGGAAGTCGGCCCCGGTGAACACCGAAACTTCCTGGATTGTGTGAAAACCCGCCGGGACCCTTACTTCCCGGCCGAGGTGGGCCACCGATGTTCCACGATCGCCCACATCGGCAATATCGCCATGGAGCTGGGCCGACGACTCCGTTGGAACCCCAATAAAGAAGAGTTTATCGACGACCCTATGGCCAACCAGATGCGCTGCCGCGCCATGCGCCAACCGTGGACGTTATGAGAGGTATCAACTCGAAATGACTAAAGGTACACCTTAACTGATGTTCTCTTCTTTTAGGGAGTCTTCGTTATGCACACGAACTGGGTAACGCGACGAACTTTTTGTCAGCAGGTGCTTGGGGTCATAGCCGCGCCGGCGATTGTGCCGGCAACGGCCCTGGGGATGGGAGGCCGACCGGCGCCGAGCGAGCGGATCGTCATGGGGACGATCGGTTGCGGCAGCCGGGGCATGGACGACATGCAAAACTTCCTGGGCAATCCGGATGTCCAGATGGCGGCCATTTGCGATGTGCAGGCAACCAACCGCAAACGAGCCAAGGCCGCCGTGGATAAATACTACGGTAACCAAGACTGCGCCGCCTATCGGGACCTTCGGGAGCTTTTGGCCAGGACGGATATTGACGCCGTACTGATTGCCACCGGCGATAATTGGCATACGATGGCCACTATCCTGGCCGCCAAGGCCGGCAAGGATATCTACTGCGAAAAGCCGATGTCCGTGGTGGTGGCGGAGGGGCGGGCCTTGTGCACGGCGGTGGAGCGGTATGGGCGGATTTTCCAGTGCGGCACGCAGCGCCGCACGGTGGATCGGTTTGCTTGGGCGGTGCAGTTGGCCCGCACGGGCAAACTCGGCCAATTGAAGACGCTCTATGCGGAAATGGCCCCGGCCGAGTGGTTCCCGCATGGGCACCATGAGATGACACTTCCGCCGGAACCGGAACCGCCCAAGGACGTTCTGGATTGGGACATGTGGCTGGGCCCGGCGCCGTGGCGGCCATTTAACCCCAAGTATGTGCAGCGTGGTTTCTGGATGGCCCATCGGGATTTCGCCGGCGGTATGCTGACCGAATGGGGCAGCCATACCGCGGACCTCTGCCAGTGGGCCAACGACGCCGATGGGACCGGCCCGGTCGAGTTTGAATTGGCCGAGGGGACAGTGATCGGCCATTATGCCAATGGAGTGCGGCTTTTCTTCGAGCCGGGCAAGTGGCCCCTGCACGTGCGGTTCGTCGGCACGGAAGGCCAAGTCTATGCAGATGACGACGGCAACGTGGAGGCCAAGCCCCAGTCGCTCTTGGCGGATCGGCGGTTCGGCAAAGGCTATCCGCAGGCCAATCATGTACGGAATTTCCTGGACTGCGTGAAGACCCGCCAGAAACCGGCCGCCCCGGCCGAAGGCGCCCATCGGGCCAATTCGGCCTGCCAGATAGCCAACATCTGCTTGCAACTGCGCCGAAGCCTGCGTTGGGACCCGGCCAATGAACGGTTCGTCAACGATCCGGAGGCAGACCGGCTCCTTTCGAGGGCCTATCGCCCGCCTTGGAGCCTGATTTAACTTCGGTTCTGACGCCAAAAACTTTTTCTTATAGGTAGCTTGCAACGGGGCTATCTTTTGGGTTGAATAGAAGGAAAAGCAAAACGGATTTCTGAAGCAAAAACACCGGGTACCGTAAAGTCCGAGCGGCAAAACCTTGTACGAGAAAGGAGCCTAGCATGCTGAGCATTGCAAAAAAGGTGACGGGACTTCTGTTGTCTTCTTTTGTGATCAATTTGTGGCTGGTGGTTGGATCGACCGCCGCGGCGGCGGATGAAAAACTGGACAAGGCCTTCGAGGCCCTGAAAACCTACGATTGGGGGACCGACCGCAGCGTGCTCAAACCGATCGACGAGGCGATCGTAGCCTCCCACAAAGACACAGCGGCCAAAAAGAGCCTCGAAATGCGTCTGGTAGCGGCTTTGAAAGGAAACGTTTCCCAGGCGGCCAAGGATTTCATTTGTCGGCAACTCAGCCTGATCGGTTCTGCCGGGTGTGTGCCGGCGGTGGCGGAACTGCTCACCGATGAGAAACTTTCCCACATGGCCCGATACGCCCTGGAACGGATTCCGGACGAAGAGGCAGTAGCCGCCCTGCGCGAGGCCCTGCCGAAAACCACCGGCAAAGTGAAAGTGGGCGTGATCAATTCGCTGGGGGTGCGGCGGGACGCCAAAAGCGTCGAGGCTTTGAAAGCCCTGTTGGCCGATCAGGATGCGGAGATTGCCGCAGCGGCGGCAGCGTCGCTGGGGGCGATCGGCACGGTGGAATCGGCCAAGGCGCTAACGGAGTTCCAAGCCAAGGCGCCGGAAAAATTGCAACTGGCCGCCGCGGACGCCTGCTTGGTCTGCGCCGAGCGGTTGGCTGCCGCCGGGAACAAGGCCGAGGCGATGGCCCTGTATAAACTTCTCGCGAAATCGGAAATCAAGCACGTCAAATTGGCCGCCACCCGGGGCATGTTGGCCCTGGCGGGCAAAAAGGAAAAGAGCGAAGAAAAGAAATAATTCCTCCCGTCGAAAAATTCGATCCCTGGGTCTTCCGGTCTTCAGAGGCGTCTTCTGCGGCGGCGCCCAAAAACCGAAGGGGACCAGAGGACCAGCTTCCTCTCGGCTTCGGGAGGCTTTCGGGCGGTAGGCAATTTTTTGGTTAGGGCAACCCTTTCGGTTGCCCTAACTATTTTCTGCCGTCGGCTGATATACGGAGAGAGAACCAGAAGGCCGGGAATCGCCCCCTTTTATCGGCGATCCCAAAAGAGATATAATTGATTGTTTCTTTCCTTTGTTTTTATAGGGAGGCCTTGCGTTGTTCGGAAAATACTGGTTAGAAGTCGCTCGAAAGGTATTCCAGGCGGTTGTGGTTTTAGGACTGGCGTCCGGTGCGGCGAATGCGGCCGAAGCGGAACCAGATGCGGCGGTGCTTCAGACCATTCGGGGTCTGTTGGAGGATGCAGACCGGGACATGCGCGCCCTGGGGTTGCAGCAGATTCGGGAAGAGGTTCCTGGTCGGGCGGCCACGGAGAAGTTTGCCGCCATGTTGCCAGAACTGGCTCCCGAAGTGCAGGCCGGGCTTTTGGAGGCGTTGGGCGACCGGGGCGATCCGGCGGCTCGACCTGCCGTGGTGAAAATGGTCGCCAGTAAAGACGAAGCAGTTCGTGCGGCGGCTCTGAAGGCCCTCGGGGCTCTGGGCGGGGTGGAAGATGTGCCGATGCTGGCCGAGAAGGCTGTCGCCGGCGCAGATCGGGAAAAACAAGCGGCTCTACTGGCCCTGCGCCGACTGCGGAGCGAAGAGGTCAACCCCGTCGTGTTGAAGTTGGTCAAAGAAGGGGCCCCGCCGTTGCGAGCGGTCTTGTTGGGGGTTTTGGCGGCCCGAAATGCCCGCCAGGCCGTGCCTGAAATTCTGCCGTTCGCCTTAGACGAAGATACATCGGTTCGATGTGCGGCGTTGGCGGCGTTGCGACAATTGGCCGACCAGTCGCATACCGAAGCCTTGGTGCAGGCCCTTTGCCAAGCTCGCAACCCAGCCGAACGCCTACAAGCAGAACTGGCCCTGTTGACCCTGGCAAGCCGCGAACGTGAGAAGTGTGTCCCGGCGGTCCTGGCCGGGCTGTCCAAAGCCGAGCCAGAGAGCCGACAGGCCCTTTTGCGTGTGCTGGTTCGAGCCGGCGGCCCCAAAACGATCGACGCGTTGGCAGCTCATCTGGAAGCCCCTGCGGAGGCGGTTCGGGACGAAGCGGTTCGGCTCCTTTGCAGCTTGAACGACAAGGCGGCAGTGCCGCATCTGGAGCGGTTGGCCCAGAGCGAGTCTTTACGGCATCAAATCTTGGCGGAGCGGGCCTTGGTTCGGCTAACCGGGAAATCGCCGGATCGGCTTCAGGCGTTAGAGGCGAAAGCTCGCCAAGCGCTCAAAGCCGCCCAAACTCCAGAGGGTTCTTCATCGCCCGGCAAGGCCGCCAAACTGGCGCCGATTCCCTTGGTGTTGCCTGCGCCGGCGTTTCGGGGAACGCCGGTGCCGCTGAAGGAGCCGAACGTGGAAAAGCCGTTGGGCAAACCCAGACCGCCGTTTTTGGCCCCCGAAGGCACTCGGAACCTTGCCCTGGGCAAACCGGTGCGTAGCAGCGATCCGGCCCCGACGGCCGGCGAAGTGGACTATGTGACGGACGGGCAAAAAGAGGCGTCCGACTTTGCCATCCTGGAGCTTCGACCTGGAAGCGAGTGGGTGCAGATCGACCTGGGCCAACGGGCCACCCTGTACGCCATCTTGCTTTGGCACAATCACGCAGAGGCCCGCGTCTATCGGGATGTTATCGTGCAGGTGAGCGACGATCCGGATTTCCTGGTCGCTGAGACCATCTTCAACAACGACCACGATAACACCACCGGTTTGGGCGCCGGTGCGGACAAAGGCTACGTCGAAACCTCGGAAGGCAGATTGATCGACGTCCGCGGCGTGCAGGGCCGATATGTGCGTCTCTGGAGCCGGGGCAACCATATCGACGACAAAAACCACTACACGGAAGTCGAAGTTTTCGGCGTAATTCCATGATCCGAGCAGCGGAAGAAAAGATACTCGTTTTGGATTTCGGTTCGCAATATGCGCAACTGATCGCCCGTCGGGTGCGTGAACATCAGGTCTATTGCGAGATCGTTCGGTACGACATTCGGCCCGAACGGGTTCGCCAGTTAAGGCCGAAGGGCCTGATCCTGTCGGGCGGTCCGGCCAGCGTCTATGCCCCGAACGCCCCGCGGTGCGACCCGGAACTGTTGCGTCTTGGCGTTCCGGTTCTGGGCATCTGCTACGGAATGCAATTGATGTGCGATCTGTTGGGCGGCCGAGTGGAAAGCACGCCGGCGCGAGAATACGGACCAGCCGAGTGTCGGCAAATCGCCCCTTCGGAACTCTGGGAAAATACGCCCAATCCGATGCAGGTCTGGATGAGCCACGGCGACCAGGTGCAGACCGTCTCCGAAGATTTTCTGGCCCTGGCGGTTACGGAGACCTGTCCGGCGGCGGCGGTTCAGCATCGGCAGTTGCCGCTGTTCGGTCTGCAATTTCATCCGGAGGTTACCCATACGCCGGCCGGGGCGACGATTTTGGGCAACTTTTTGAAAAAGATATGCGGCTGCCGCGGAACCTGGCAAATGGGCGATTTCGCCCGCCAGACGGTCGAAGAACTTCGAGAGCGGATCGGCCAAGATCGCGTCATCTGCGGGCTATCGGGCGGGGTGGATTCGTCGGTGGTGGCCGCCCTGCTGGTCGAAGCGGTCGGAGAGCAAGTATCGTGCATTTTGGTCGATAACGGACTATTGCGGAAAAACGAGGCCGGCTCGGTAATCCGAGAGTTTACCAACCACTTCCGCACGGACTTGCACGTGGTGCAGGCGGAGGACCGGTTTTTGGCCGCCCTGGCCGGCGTTACCGATCCGCAGGAAAAACGCCGACGGATTGGGCATACGTTCATTGAATGTTTCGCCGACGAGGCGGCCAAAATCGCCGGCGCCCGGTTCCTGGCCCAAGGCACCCTTTATCCGGATGTGATCGAAAGCGGCGGTTCGCCGGACGGCCCAGCCGCTACGATCAAACTCCACCACAACGTCGGCGGATTGCCCGAAGACCTCTCGTTCGAGCTTATCGAACCGCTGCGGAACCTCTTCAAAGACGAGGTCCGCAAACTCGGGCTCCAGTTGGGGCTGCCGGAAGAGATCGTGTGGCGGCATCCGTTTCCGGGGCCGGGGTTAGCGGTCCGCTGTGTGGGCGAGGTTACCAAAGAGCGCCTGGAAACCCTCCGGGCCGCCGACGCCATCCTGATCGAAGAGATCAAGGCGGCCGGCCTCTATCGGCAAATCTCCCAGGCCTTTGCCGTGCTGCTGCCGGTGCGGAGCGTCGGCGTCATGGGCGACGCCCGAACCTATGAAAATGTGCTGGCCATCCGGGCCATTCAGACCGAAGACTTTATGACGGCCGACTGGTGCCGATTGCCGTACGATCTGTTGGCCCGTATCTCCACCCGGATCATCAACGAAGTCCCCCATGTCAACCGGGTGGCCTATGACATTAGCTCCAAACCCCCCGCCACCATTGAATGGGAATAGCAAACTGGTTCAGGCTTTTCCGTGGATTGAGTATCTGTGGATTCGTTATGGCCTCCGGCGATTAAGGGAATCTCCGGAACGCAGACGCCCGGCAAAACCATGTCTCCGAGGACGCCTCTTGAAAGGATTTCTGAAAGGAACCTCCTCCTATGAACTCTCCTAACGAATTGCCCAACGGTTTGCCGCAGGAACAGAGTCCCCTTTCTTCCCAGCCGGCAAAAGATTCTGCCGAGAAGTCTGCTTCCAAGTCGGAAGTTCTCCCGTTGGGTTTGGAGGAGGCTTTGGGCCGGTTGGAGGCGATTGTTCGAGTCCTGGAAGAAGGACAACCGAGTTTGGACGAGTCGTTGGCCCAGTACGAAGAAGGCGTTCGGCTCCTGCGTCATTGCTACCAATTGCTCGAAAAGGCCGAGCGGCGGATTGAAATGCTCAGCGGCGTGGACGCCCAAGGCAATCCGATCGTCCAGCCGTTTGACGATCGGCCCCTGTCGTTGGAAGAAAAGGCCCAGAGTCGAGACTTACGCCGGACCGCACGCCATTCGTCCTCTACCCCCTCCAAAGGGGAAGAGGATTCCCTTCCAGGTTCTGGCGGCTTGTTTTAGAATGGAAATGAGCCGCCCACGCCAGTGAGCGGCCAATGAGCGGGTTGTCCCCCACTGAGGGTTTTACCGGATGAAAGAAACCTTTGAACAATTCGCTCGGCAGTGGGGCCCGAGGATCGAGGCTGCCCTAGAACAGGCGGTGGCCGGGGCGTCTGGCTGCCCGGAAATACTGCACGAGGCGATGCATTATGCCCTGCTAGGCCCTGGCAAACGCCTTCGACCGATGCTGGTCCTGTTGGCCGCCGAAGCCTGCGGCGGCGAACCCCAACGGGCCATGCCCGCCGCCTGCGCCGTGGAAATGGTCCATGCCTATTCCCTGGTCCATGACGACCTCCCGGCGATGGATAACGACGATCTGCGCCGCGGTCGGCCTACTTGCCATAAAGTCTTCGGAGATGCCCTGGCCATTTTGGCCGGGGATGCGCTGCTCACGTTGGCCTTTGAGACCTTGGCGAAGGGAATTAGCCCTCCTGAAAGGGCGGCTCTCTGTTGTACGGTATTGGCCGAGGCGGCTGGCCGAGCCGGGCTTGTCGGCGGACAGGTTGACGATCTGGTAGCCCAAAAGCATCCTTCCCTTCCCTCTAAAGTGTTCTACGAAAATAATTCTTTTGGGGAAGAGGCGTCGGAGAGTGCTTCCACAGACTGCCGGTCCCACCCCACCGGGAGAGAGACCCCATCCGCTTCCCCCCACGTAAATACTATAACGGGGAGAAAAGGGAACCCCCTTTCTGCCGTAGAGTACTTGGAATCGATTCATCGGCGGAAAACCGGGGCGATGATCTTGGCCTCGTTACGGTTGGGGGCCTTGGCGGCAGGGGCCTCGGCTGCGGAAGAGCAGATGTTGGCCGACTACGGCCAAGCCCTTGGCTTGGCCTTTCAAATTGTGGATGACCTTTTGGATGTTCGGGGGGAGGAATCGCAGGTGGGTAAACGCCTTCGCAAAGACGCCGCCCAAGGGAAACTGACCTTCCCGGGCCTTTTGGGCCAGGAGGAAAGCCTGCGGCGCGCCCAACGCCTAGCGGACGAGGCGGTCGAGGCCGTTTCGCCAATGGGCGATCGGGCCTGCCGACTCCAGGCCCTGGCCCGCTATGTACTAGAAAGGACTCGCTGAGCAATGGATGAGTTGTTATCCCAAATCCGCTCTCCCGAAGAGCTTCGGCGACTGTCGCATCAGCAATTGACGCAACTGGCCGCCGAAATCCGGGAGGCATTGTGTCGGCTGGCTTCGACCCGCACCGCCCATTTTGCTTCTAATCTGGGCGTGGTGGAATTGACTTTGGCGCTGCACACCACGTTCGACTTCCGGCAAGACCGCCTGATCTGGGACACCGGGCATCAGGTCTATCCCCATAAACTGGTTACCGGCCGATACAACCGTTTCTTTACCATGCGGACCAAAGGCGGTCTGATGGGGTATCCGAATCCGGCGGAGAGTATTTTCGATCTTTTTATGACGGGCCACGCCGGGACGAGCGTATCTGCCTTGTTGGGGTTGAAATGCGGCGATGATCTGTTGCGTCCCGAAGAAGGTCGGCATTGTGTGGCGGTGGTGGGCGATGGGGCGTTGGCCTGCGGCGTCGTCTATGAGGCGATGAATAACGCCGGCGGACTGAAAAAGAAGCTGATCGTGGTGCTCAATGACAATAAAATGTCTATATGTCCACGTACCGGCGGCTTGGCCGAGTACCTGGATCGGCTCCGGATGACCCGCTCCTATGCCAACTTCAAACAGGAACTTTCCACTTTCCTGCACCGATTGCCTTTGATCGGCGATACAGCCGAACGGTTTGTTACCCAGGTGAAGGACGCAATGAAAGCCGGTCTTCTCGGCGGGATGTTCTTCGAGGAACTGGGGTTCCATTATCTAGGGCCGGTCGATGGCCATAACATCCGGCAATTGCAAAAGTACCTGGCCATGAGCCGGGATTACGATCGGCCTGTGCTGCTGCACGTGGTTACAGAAAAGGGGCATGGGTTTCAGCCGGCCGCCGCCGATCCGACATCGTTCCACACCCCGGCCCCGTTCCAGCGGGAAAATGGGACGGAAGTCCGCTTTTGCAAGGTGTCGGCCCGTTCTTATACGGAAGTGATGCGGGACGCCATCATGGACCAAATGCGGCGAAACCCGAAGGCGGCGGCCATTGTGGCGGCCATGTGCCAGGGCAATATGCTTGAACCGGTGCGAGAGGCGTTTCCGAATCGGTTTTTCGACGTAGGGATTTGCGAGTCCCATGCGGTGGCCTTTGCCGCCGGATTGGCCAAGGCCGGGATGCGACCCATCGTCGATATCTACAGCACCTTCCTCCAGCGGAGCTACGACCAGATTTTCCAGGAGGCGGCCCTGCAGAACCTGCCGGTTACCATGACCCTGGACCGGGCCGGGCTGGTGGGGCCGGACGGGCCCACACACCACGGCTGCTTCGACTTGGCCTATCTGCGCCACCTGCCCAATCTGGTCATCATGGCCCCGGGAGACGAACTCGATGTAGCGCCGATGTTGGACCTGGCCTTACGGCTGGACGCTCCGACAGCGATTCGGTATCCGAAAACGACCGCCGAAATTGTGCAGCGCACCCCCGCCCCGATGGAGTACGGCAAAGCCGAGGTGCTTTCCTGGGGGACCGACGGCATGATCATCGCCTGTGGGACGCTACTGCCGGAATGTGTGCGGGCGGCGCGTCGGCTTCGGGAGGAAGGGCTTTCGGTGGGGGTGATCAACGCCCGGTTCGTCAAACCGCTGGATACGGACACGATCCTCCGGGCGGTGCAGGAGTGCGCCTGGGTGCTGACGGTGGAAGAGGGCTGTTTGCCGGGCGGCTTCGGCAGTGCGGTGTTGGAGGCGGCCAACGAGGCAGGGATCGACGCCCGGCGGATCCGCCGGCTGGGCATCCCCGACCGATTCATCGAACACGGCGAGCGGGCCGAGTTGCTAGCCGATCTGGGCCTGGATTCGACCGGCATCGTAGGGACGGCGCGGGAACTGGCAGGGCGAACGGCCGGCCAGACGCCGCCCTTGCCCCGGCTGGCCGTCTCGGGGCCAAAGTCCGAATCCGCCGCCCGCTGAACGACCGCCGCCGTTGGGCAGCGTCTTTGCAGAAACCCGGACCGCTTTCTCTATCGCTTCAGTCCGGCGGAGGTTGTTGCCCAGAGAGTTTTTCGGCGCATGCCTCCCAGAGGTCCCAACGCAGGTAAAGCTGGATGGAGACATACGGCCGGATCTGCCACTGGGAAGGCCCCCGGCCCAATTCGCTCAGATACAATCGGCGTTGGCCCGGCGGCTGGCGAAAATAGCAATACTCCAACAGCCCTCTTTCCATGTCCGGATGGGCCAAGATGACCGGCGCCGGAGCCGATCCCGCGGCCTCATCAAACGAACCGAACCAGCCCACTCGGTTAAACCGGCGTAAATACCACGGCAAAGGCCAATACTGATGGTCCGGGAAAAAGACCTGGATGGGCATGGCATGGCCGTCTGGATTGCACTGGGCGATTTGTTCCAGGGCGGCTACGAGCCGAGCCACTTCCAACGTGGTGGGGGCGTAAAGATACGGCTGCGTCGGATCGGCCGTCAGCCGAAAACTGGCCCGATGAGCCTGCCAGGCCAGATGCCCACTACCCACCAGAAGAAAGGCCAGCACCAGTCCTTTTTTTACGAGGGCTGTCCTGCTAGGCTGACGTATGGCCCATTGCCAGAGGACTGCTCCGCCCAGCCCGGCTAAAACAACCATCCCATGATAGAATCCCAGGGCGCACCAGGGGGTTTTATACGGAATGGCCGAATAGATAAGGGCCTGGATCAAAGTATATATGACCAGGAATTTGGCCAGGGCGATATGCCGGGGTTTTACTCGGAGTAGGCGCCCGCCGCCAACGGCTGACAGTCCGCCCACCAGAGCCAGCACGAGCACCACAGCCTCGGTCCACCAACTGCCGCCGGGCCTCTTCCAGGCGAAAAGCACCTGGAAATAGTACCAGAAGGGATAGATATGTTGGCCGCCCCGCCCCTGACCGCCCGCCTGCCGGAAATAATTGGCGTAGGTTTTGACCGAATCCAGTAAACCGGCCGGGTTCTGCCCGAACGAAGAAAACATCGCCGCCCAAACGGCTGTCCCGGCCGCCAAAACCACTCCCAAGGCAAATATCAGCCGACCCTTCGGTACTCCCCGCAGCCGGAGCATGGTCAGCCCAGCGGCCAGCAGCATCGACGCCAACGCAATCACCCAGGTCTCTTTAGTTGCATACTGGAGACCCAGACACCCCCCCAGCAGAAACAGCGGACCAACCGGAAACTTTGCCTTTGGCCGGATACTTAGCCGCAGAAGCCAATTTCGCACCCCCCACCAACCGACCATCGCTCCCCAACTGAAACCCACCAAAAGCATCTCGGCAATATAATATCGGCTGTAAAAAACTAGGACGGGGCTAATGGCGGTCAACCAGGCGGCCAAAAGCGTTGCCGGTCGGCCCAGACTCCGTCGCAGACACCAAGGCCCCAAAACCAACAAAATGCCCATTCCTGCCGGCACAAGACGCAATTGCCAGGCCTCCAGGTCCTTGGCCTGCCGAACGCCTAACGCCCGAACCACCGGCCAACTGAAATAAGGCAAACAGGGTCCGTGATATTCCTGGGGATCGTATCGAAACTGGCCCTGCTCCAACAGGCGGGCAAAGCGAAGGGCCTGGACCGCTTCGTCGGCGTGCATGGGCCGATTGTCCAAATCTACCAGGCGCAAAGCAGCCCCCGCCAACGCAGCCCCCAGCATCCCGATCGCCCAGCCCAAACGGCCCGCTCGGCGCCAACCGTCGGCGCCAGACGCACTGGCCGCCGGATCGGTGCGGAAAGCCTCCCCACCAGCAGGCGTTGCAAACGCTCTTTTTTTACCTTGTTCAGCAGGAGAGGGAGTGGAAGAATTTTCCATCGGCTTGGTTCCGAAGATGCAATCAGTTTTCGGCAGTGCGGTCAGCGGGTGGTCAGGCCCGGTAGGCTCGGACTTGCTCCATCAGGCGGTTGACGGCGGCCGCATCCGGGGCGCCTCGCACTTTATAAATCACGCCGCCGGGTAAGGTGTGTTGGTTCAGACGTTGGACAAAAGGCTCGAAATCGGCCTGGACCACCAGGGGCACGAGGCCGGCCCGGCGTTTTAGTTCGTCGATGATGTCAAAGGCTTTGGGGTAACCGCGATCGTCGCCCATAAAAATCGCGCGCAGTCCCCGGAGTGAACAGACGGCTTCGAGGAGGTGTCGGCCGTTAGCGTGCAAGTGCAAGACGCCGCCGTCGAAGTGGTCGAAGATGCGTTGCACCGGCAGACGGCCCCAGCGTTCGAAATACGGTACTGATGTCATATGGAACGGATCGACGCTTTCGGAAACCACCCGGCCCGGCGCCCAGCCGACCATATTGCTGGCCGTCCCGCCGACCAAAAGCGGAACCTTCTGGAAAAAGGTTTCCTGCACCGCCGTATTGGTCTGGAAAGCCAGTTCAACGGCCTGTTGGACCCAATCGGGCCGCTCTTCCAAGGCCAAGTAGGTGTTGGTTGCCCCAACCAATTCGAAACAGAAGTTCAGGCCGTCGATGAGGATAAAATGGCTCACAGCGAACTTGCCCGCCGCCTGGCGGACGAAGACCTCCAGTTGACGCTCGTACCGCTGGAACCACGGATGGCGCCGATCCCATTGGAGACGATCCAACTGGTTCCAATCCTGCAATAACGGGGCGCACATCGAAGAAATCCAGCCGTTTTCCGGATGGGCCATGAACTGCACCCGACCGCCGAATAGCCCGCCGTATAACCCCTGGTCCATTTCGCTCAAATAGGCCGACGGGATGGAGTCGTCTTCCAAGCAGGCCCGCTCGGCCAAAAGACGATCCCAAAACCCAGCTCGCTCTTCTGGGGCCGGATACTCACAAAAATCGGCGGAATACTTTTGGGCGAACTCTTCCAAGACGGCGGAGGGAAGCTCAAACTCGGCAAAGATTTGGTCCTCGGCCTGGCCCTGGTAGAGCAGACGTAATCGGCCAATCACTTCGGAGAGATTCGGTTTATAAGCGAGTTTTTCCATGGGAGCGCCTTTCTGGAAAAGGCCAAACCGAGCAATCCCATCCGGGCCGCCAGCGATCGTTCCGCCGAAGGACTAACCTTTGCCCATTGTCATTCCTACGAGAATGGGCGTCTTTTCCAACGAATCAAAGAGTCTTCTTCAGGCGGCGGAAATGTTTCTGTGATTATAAAATCGACATGTCTGTCGAAAAAGTGGCCGTCCATCGGAGCGAAGGCCTTGTCTCTTCCCAGAATCGACCCAGCCTTTTGAAGAAACGCCGGGAAGAAATTAGAATAGGAAGAACATACTTCGGTAGGGGCTGCTTTGGTATAAGGATTGCAAGAAAATGGTAACATTTCAGCCGAATACAAAGGAGACTTAATTTTAGAGCGCAATTTGCCCTGTATTGTCATTCCCGCTCCAGCGGAAATCCAGGGGCCTATGAGGCTACTTCGTTATTCCTCCCAAGCAGAGACTGCAAGAAGCCTAGATGGGGCGATTGCGCGGCAGTGACAAGGTACTGCATTCGGCTAATACATATTCATCAGGACCATTGGAAGAGTTGCATTTGCTGCGAGGTAATCGCCATGTTAACCGCTTCGGAAGTGGTGGAGAAGTACTTTCTGGACGCACGGGCGATGCTGTTGGAACTGGCGGCTCTGTTGGACCGGTATGACCGAGCGTGTTCGCAGGCCAACAACTCGCCCCCGGAAGACCCCAGGATGGAGCTTTTGTATCAAGCCCTGGCGGTCATCGCGGACCGAAAAACAAACCCAGACCGTGTGGAACGCCTGCTGGTGATGTTCTCCGACCCGGCCGAGTAGGCGCCTTGGCCGAGGAATCTCCTCCCGGCAGAACCAGAAACGAAAAAAGACCGACTTCCTTGGCAAAAGACGATCCTATCCCCTTTTCGGAAGGCCCCTCCATGCGAATCATTCAGCCGCACTATCATGGGATTGCCCGCACCACCCAGGACTACCAACGGATGGCGTATGCCGGGGTGGTGGCGGTGGCGGAACCGGCGTTTTGGGCCGGGTTTGATCGAAAATATCCGGAAACGTTTTTGGATTATTTTCGGCAGATCAGCGAGTTTGAGCCTACACGGGCCGCTCAGTACGGCATCCGCCATTACTGCTGGGTGGCCGTCAACCCCAAAGAGGCCGAAAATCCCAGCCTAAGCCGGGAGGTGCTCCGCCATATGCCGGAGTTTTTCCAAAAGCCCACGGTGTTGGGCGTTGGCGAAACCGGACTGCACAAATCTACACGCAACGAATGCGAAATCTTCGAGGCCCAAATCGAACTGGCTATTAAGTACGACCAACTGCTGCTGGTCCATACGCCGCACCTACAGGACAAACTCCGGGGGACCAAACGGATTTTGGAAATCCTGCGACGGGCGCCCATTTCGCCGGAGCGGGTGTGGATCGACCACGTGGAGGAGCACACCATCCGGGCGTGTAAAGATGCGGGGTACTGGGTGGGGTTCACGTTATACCCGATCACCAAGTGCTCGCCGGCCCGGGCGGTCGATATGATCGAACGGTACGGGGCGGATCGGACTTTGGTGAATTCCTCGGCGGATTGGGGGCCGAGCGACCCGGCCACCTTGCACGAATGTATTTTCGAGTTCCGCCGGCGCGGCCACAGCGAGCAGGAGGCGATCGAGCTTTTCCACAACAATCCCGCCCGCTTTCTGGGCCAAAATCCGAAATTCACCATTCGGCCCATTCGGATCGAAGAGCTGGAACCAACCGCGGTGGGATAAGAGGAGTGGCCCGCTGCTCGCGCAGGAATAACCACCGCCTCGGTTTTTCTCCGTCGGGCGGAAGGGCTATGGTTTCAGGGCGGCGGGGATTTTCTCGGAAGTGAGTTGCCGAAGCTCTTTATCAAGCTGCGAGGCGCGGATATCCCGCTGGATGACTTTTCCGTCCGCGCCCACCAGGAACATGGTTGGCAGGGTGAGGATGCCCAATTCGTTGGCCGGTCGGCTTTCCAGACCGCCCGGTTCGTGGATATGGGCCCAACCGAGCCGGTTCTCTTTCACAAACTGGACAGCCTCTTCGGGGTTGTTGTCCAGATTGACGCCGACGATGGTAAACCCGGCCTTTCCGTAGCGTTCCAGGAGGTCTTTCAGGGTAGGCAGATCGGCCTTACAGGGTTCGCACCAACTGGTCCAGAAGTGGACCAAGACGATTCGGCCCCGATACTGGGCCAAATCGACCTGGTCGCCGGAAAGCCCTTTGCCCGCCAGTTCGAGCACTTTCCCGACGGATTGCAAGCGTCGCTGGGCGCCGGCGGCTTTTTTGCCCGCATGGGTCTGGGGGAATTTGCTTGCCAGATCGTTGTACCATTTCAGCGCGTCGGTCTCTTGGCCGGCGAATTCATACCCCATAGCTAACTGAAGCATCGCCTCCGAGGTGTCGGGGCTGTTGGGATACTGACTGATAAACTCTTCAAGCGTTTTGAGCCATTCGGCTTGGAGTTTCGGGAAGTCTGCTTTGGGATTTTGCAGAGCCAGGCCGTACTCAGCCGTCAGTTGGCGGAAACGGACATAGGCGGCGATATCGACATCCTGGGCCTTTTTGAGTTTTTCATACAACTCGGCCAGGCGCTCCGCACCTTTGGGATATTCGCCGGTCTGGACGGCGGCGCCGACGGTGTCGGCCAACTGCTTGTACCACAGTTGCCGATCCTGCGGATTTCCCGCCTGCTGGGCGACCTGTTCCAATAGATTGGCGCGTTGGGCGTGAAGCTGGGCCTTTTCCTCCGCTCGTTGAGTTTGCGCTAAAGTCTGATCGAGTTTTTCCAATTCGGTGAGCAGCTTTTGAAGCTCCTGGCCGACTCCCGCGCCGCCGGGCATTCGGGCGTTCGGCGCGGCGGCAGGCCGGAAGAAGAACCCTCCGGCGGCCAACTCGCTCGGTTCCTCGCCGCCTAACGACGGCAAGTCGATGACCCGCCACCCTTGGCCTACTTCGACCAACGTGCCGATGACTATTTGCACATGCTTGCCGCCGCTTTCGGCCACGGCAATGACGTTTTCATACACCCGCAGGTCTTTACTGCTGCCCTGAGTACCGGCCGGGACCACGCCGGGTTGATGCCCGCTAAACTGGACCCAACGAGCTGAGGCGTCTAAGACCTTCTGCTGGGCGACTAACTTCTCAAACCGATCTTTCAGCGTATTGAGCCGCTCGGCTAAGGCTTTTTCCTGGGCGGGTCCGAGACCCAAATTGCGAAGTTCTTCGGGGCTGAGCACTACCCGCAAAAAGCGGGCCAAGTCCCGCTGGGCAATCGCCGCCACCACTTCCGCCGATACCTCCTCCGGCGAAATCGTCTTCCACACGTCGATCTGGCCGTCTTCGTTCAGGTCCAAACCCCAGCGAGTGCCGGCCGTGTGGAACCACCGATACTGATCAGCCTTGCCATTGTAATTGACATCAATATCCCGATAGACTTCCAGACCGTCTTTGTAATAGGCCCAAATATCGACCAGATTGTCTCCGTTGGTATCCAAAAAACGGCGCAAAAGCGTGCCGTTGGAATCCTGGACGGTCCAGCCGCTAAGTTTTCCCTCTTTAATAGGAGTAACCACACATTTAGCTGCTTCTTCCGGGGTGGGCCGATCGTAATCGATCCCCTTTTGCACCGGGGCTAACTTCAAGGCTTGATCTACAGGAGGCGCCCCCGCATAAAGACCTGTTTCGCTACATATCCACATCCCACCTGCCAAAAAAGCACACCATCCGATCCGACAAGCTAGCTTGGTCATGTTTTCGCGCCTCCCTGATAAAAATAAGCAAGATAGGAAATCTGAACATTCTGAAAGTCTTAACAAAAAAGAACAAGATAGGCAAACTGGCCTTGACCTTCTAAGACTCGTTTCTCCTTTTTTCAGCGGCCAATCTATGGGTATTTTTTAGGAATTCTAAGCTTAACTCTCTTTTTACTGGGTTTTTAGAAAGTTGGAAATACCAATTACAAGAAGTCGAAAGCTGGAAATCCTCCAGAATGGATTGGGGATGGATAGGGGAGGCCCCTGAAGTTTCCTGCGGGAAGGGAAAGCAATCGGTCTTGGGTTCCTCTGGACCAGATGCTATGATGCCCCTGGCTTAGGATAGGGGGAGTGGGCTGGGATTAAAAGAGGAAATCTCCAAAGGAAGCCAGACCATGGAGGGGTTTTTAAGGGATATTTCGAAGGCGTTTCTCTCCTGCGGGAGGGAGAATCTTCACCATATCGTAGGAGAAACAATCCCCCCCAGCGGAGAGGGCGCCGATCCACCAAGCGGCGATTCCCCTCTCGAAAAGGCCCCTTTTCCACCAGACCAAGTGAAACAAGTTGGGGACTTTCTCGCCCGCCAAGGGCTTCGGATGGACCGACTCGACAGATTTTTGGTCGGGTGGATCGACGCCCCGGAGAGCATGTTCCAACGCCTACTCCAGCAAGGTTTTTCAGAGCAACAGATTCGACAGAGCAGACTCTTGGCGGACCGCCGATTGGCTGGCCGGTTGGTCGGACCGATTCAGACAGCCTCCCGAGAGATCGTCAGTTTGTGGGCGCGGAGCATTTCCCGCTCTTCGGACACTGCTTCCTATCTTTATTGGAGGCCGGATTGGAAAACGAATGTCCCGGTCGTTTGGCTTCCAACCGCCCTGGCCCACGGGGGACGTAAAAAGGGACTTCTCGTGGTGGAAGATATTCTGGAAGCCCTGATGCTTCAGATGCAGGCTTTTTGGCGAACCGTAGCTTTAGGGGAATCGGGCCAACCGATTACGCCCAAACGACTGGCGCAATTCGCCCAACTCCGAATCTCCGGGCTTATCTTCGTGTTAAACCAAACGCCGGACGCCCTGCAGAGGCTCCAAAAACTGCGAGAAGCGTTCGAACGGGGCCCGTGGACGTTTCGGCTCTGGTTTCTTCCGCCGCAGGAGTTGGGACCTTATTTTTCCCCAGGCCAGTTGGTACGGGAAGAAGGAGCGGAGGCGTTTCGAGACCTGTTGGCCCGGAAGGCTATCGCGGTGGAAAAGTGCGTTCCTGCTGATCCTATCCCCCCTTCCTTTGGGAAAATCTGTCCGTTGCACCACTGCCTGGAAACGGAGTGCTTCTGCTTCGATTAAGGCCCTGTTCCTCCAGGGATTGGGGACCGACGGGGACGAAGCCCAGAAGAGGTTCTCTTGTGCCGACCGGTCCACGATTCGGAAAATAAAAAAGACCGGCCTGAGGGGGCGACTCAGGCCGGTCAGACGGAGGGCTCGTTGCTGGCGTGATCAGGAATGGGCGATCTAGCCGCACAAGCCGGCTTTTGTTGGGGTTTCTCTTCGGGGTCTTTATAGCTTTAGTAGGTGAAGATCAGATCGACGCCACCGGAGAGCTGTTCGCGGTCGGCGAAGTCATTAAAGGGCCGAGTGGTAAAGCGCCCGTTGGCCCAATCATACCGGATTTCCGGCCGGATGGTCAGGTTGGCGTGCGGCTTCCAGTTCAGGCCCAGGGTGAGGGCGTAGTAATCGGTTCCCACCAGCGAAAACCCGCCCGGCACGAGCAACTCGTCATCATCCCGGAACCATTCGAACCGTCCGCCCAGGCTCCAGCAGTCGTTGATCTTGAAGAACAGGTACTGGTTGATGCCATACCACTGGCCGTTCGACATCTGGAGGCCGGTATTGCTGATCAAGCCAAGGTCATGCTGGAACACATAGGTCCAGCGTTCGTTGATGGCAAACTTTATGACGAAGCTGTTCATGTAGAGATCGCCGAAATCAATTCCCCACCGTTCGCCCAGCCGGCCGGCGCTGACCATCCAGGAGAAGGTGAGCCGCTCGCCGATCGGGACATCGACGCCGCCCAGGAACAATTGGGCGTCCACCGGGTTGTCGAAGGCCGTCTCCCAGGCGGTGGTCCACCCGCCGTGGACGTTCAACCCTTCGGCGACTTCATAGGTGGCCAACACACCCGTATGGGTAAACGGTTCGCCGTACGTATGGCAATAACTGTGGGAATAGAAGAAGTTTTGGGTAACCGGTATCTGTTCATATCCAATCGGGGTGAAGAAGTGGCCCATTTTTACGGACAACTTGTTCCAAGCCACCACAGCGTACATTTGGGGGATCGCCGTGCCATAGACGCCGTCGTCGGAGCTGATCCAGGCGTTATCCCAGGAGAATCGGCTGTTGTTGCGGGCCCGGGTGTCCGGAGCGTCAGCACCGAAGAGGATGTCGAACCGGAATCCCCAATCCAAGGTTTTGCAGGAGGTATCCGCGGGCTTGTCGATGAAGAACCAGTTTTGGTCCGAGGTGAAGGCGTCGCCGACATCCCGCATGCCGATCGGGCCGTTCCAGCGGGCGCCCCAGGCGTTCCCGTACACGCCGGCGGAAATCCACCCGCCCATTTTCAGGCCGCTCTCATATTCCGGAAACAGCGTCCAGGGATCGGGCAGGCAGCCGCATCGGCAGAGTCGGCTGGTGCAGCAGCGGGGCAGGCAGCTCAGCCCGGAGCTTTCCTCGGCGACTGCTTGCGGGGCCGCTCCGCCAGGGGCGGGAACCGGCGTGGCCGACGGTTCCGCATACACATATTCGCCCCCTCCATAGGCGGTCTGTTGGACCCAATTCGGACCCATTGTACCCCAGGGTTGTTGACCCATGGCGGTACCCACCAGGATCATACATACTAACAACCCTCCCCACAACACTCCTTGGCTCTTCATGGATACAAGCTCCTTCTTGCTGGAGGACAGAGATTCTTAGATTCTTTGAGCGAAGACTTCTCTTTGGGTAGGTATCGGGTATCCGAACTTGCCGGTCATATCAAAAACACTCAAAAATCCAACTAGAAATACCCCTATATGGGAGGACACATGGTAAACTTTTCGGATTAGAGAAACTCTACTGATCCGTTGCAGAGGATTTCCTCTCCCCAACCAGGCTCTTCTTCTCTTCGGAAGGCCCCCGGTTGAGGGGCCAACTTGGAAAGACGAGGAACGGTAAAACGTGAGGAGAAATCGTTCGTTAGAATGGGGTTGACCGGATTGGGCAGGGCAACATGCCACAATCTATTGGGCAGTAAGAATTCCCGCCTACCATATATAGCGGACCATTGGCCGACGGGATACACCCAACCTATGGAGAGCTAGCTTTAGGCGTCTGGAAACCGGCCAAGAATCGTTCCAGTTCCGCATGGACCGATGGATTTTGCAGAACGATCAGGTGATTGCTGGGCGCATCAAAATACACAGCCCCCTGTCCCTGCTGATCTTCCCAAGTGCCTCGGCCTACTTGGTCTTTGATCGCCTCCAGCAACGCTTTAGCAGTTCCCAGACTCGAAATTGCCTCGGAAGCCGGGTAGAATTCCACCTCCAACCGCATTGCCGCTCCTCTTTGGGTAGTTACCTGGAGCAGTTCTGGACCGGCGATCCGCCAGCTCAATCCCAACGGTTCCAAAAGGTTTTTCAAGGCTTCGGCCAATGGTTGTTGGTGAACTCGTAGGGTAGCCGTCGTGCTCGGTTCATGTCCCTCGGCCCGCAACGACGCCCAATCCACGACGATGGCTACTTGTGCCAGTTGCTCCAGATAGGCCAGGATTTCCGGCAAAGGAGTCGGCGTCCCGAAATTCGCCGTGATCGGACGCTCCAGCACCGAGCGCATCTTCTGTCGCCGGGTTTGCAGGGTGAGGTCTTTTCGGCTTGGTTCGATCCGCAGCGGCAGGCGCCGGGCCAACCGAAGTTTCTCCAATAGCTCCACTACCCGTCGATGCCCAAGGTCGGTCTGATAGATCAGCAGCGTTTCGTCTCGGACTTCGATTTTGCCCGCCCCGCCGCTCCGCTCCCAAGACTCCGGCAGTACAAATTGTTGCAACAGCCGGGCCAGGTCTTCCGGCTCGCTCTCCGCACCCGCATCCAGGTCCGACACATCGTATCGCACCGTGCGCCACTGTTGCCGGGCCGCGCTCGGTCGGCTGATCAAAACATCTCTGCCCTCGACCATGTAGCTAAGTCCCAACGGTTCCAAGACGGCCCGCAGAATTTCGCCCACACTGGTATCGGTCTGTTGAAACCGGACCGGAGTTTCCAACGATACACCCGCCGCTTCCATTTCCTCCAGATCATACGTGATGCGGACCCCGCTGAGGGCTTCGACCACCCCCACCGCTTTGCGCAGCGACAGACCAGGTAGTTCGACGGAAGCCACCTTTTCCGCCAATCGGGCTTCCGTTTCCGCCTGCAATTGGGCCACGGAAGGACCGGATTTCTCTTTTTCGGCGACTGCCGGCGGCTTTTCGGAAGGGCCTTCCGGCGGTTTCGGTTCGGTTTGCTTGGGGGCCGGACCTTCGGAAGGCTGGCTTTTGGCCGTCTCGGAAGGGCCGGGGCCGGAAGAAGGCTTGGTTTCGGGCGGTTTCGCCGACGGCCCCACGGCCGGACTACCAGGCCGGATCACCTTTGGACCGGCCTCCCAAGCCAGCCCCTCGATCCGTTCCATGCCGCGGGCAGTAGCCAGCATCTCCAGCACCCGAGGATCCACATTTTTGGAAATGAACCGCACCGAACCGTCCGCCATGCCGACGAACATGCCATCCGGCTGGCCCGTACCGAACCCATCCGGCCCGTTCACATAGGGAGGTTGGGTGAAGGGCCGAACCGTCGCCGATCCGCCCGACGCCCACGGCCCCAACCCACGATCCACCCCGGCAATGGCGATGGTATGGCTCAGCCCATCGGTGATCTCCTCGGGCTTTAGCGTCCGGCCGAACCCAAACACGCCGATCCGGCGAGGGTCCGCCTGGGGTTGGACGGCGTCTGCGCCCATGCCGCCCACACCCACATAATGGGTAACCGGAAACCCGGCCTCGGTGGTCCGCTGCGGCAGGGCCGGATTGAGCACCTCCTCCAAGGGCCGTTGGGCCACCGCTCTATTCTGCGGGCTGTTCCAGGGATACCGGAGTTGCAACTGCTGATACCAGTCGGCCCGACCCATGTAAGGCAACACCAAGGCGATCCAACTGAGCCGGGTTGCCGGGTCCCACAACGGCCCACCCTCGGCCCCCGGTGGAAAATGCCCTTCTGCTTTCGTGTAGGCCCTCAGCGCCTGCAAAAGCCGCTCCTCCTGCTGCTGGATCACCCCAGCCGTCGCCGCATCCCAATCGGTTCGCATCGCCTCTTGGGCCGACCGGAGGGAACCGAGCATCTCCTGCCAAGGCGTTTTCCAAGTGGTTCGGCCCCAAACAGTAGTCTCGGCCAATTCCAGACGGGCCGATTGAATCCCGGTTTGGGCCGCCTTCAACAGTTTTTCGTACTCGGCAGCCCGATCCGCCTTCCACTGGCCCGCCTGCACCTCCCCGGCAAGCCGTTGAACCCGATCACCCAATGCCGAACCGCTTGAACCCAAAAACTCTTCCAGAGCGGCCCGAACCTGCTCGGCCTCCGATGCCGTCTCGCACCACGCAGCCGCTTCTAACCGAACCGCTTCCCCTAAGTACACGAAACTGGAAAACCCTCTCGGCACTTCCCAAAGAACCTGGAGCGGTCGCCGACTTTCCGGCCAAACCGCCCCCAACCTCTGCACCCCGCTACCGGCTAGAGAACGGATCCAAGAAGAATCGACCGCCACGGCCAGGTCCGCCTCCCAGGGCCAATTGTCCGTTATCCGGTCCAAGGCCCGGCTTTGTAATTGGGGTTTAGACCGCTCCGACACATGGCGAAGCAACACTTCCGGACCTGTGAGCACCCATCGGGGAGCCACTCGAGCAAACGGATGCGGCCAATCCGACGCTGGGTCCTTCCGACACTCGGCATCGCCCACTCGGAACCCACAGGATTGGCCTCGTTGGGCCAGCTCCGCCCCCGGCGCCTCCTCCGCCAGCGCCGCCAGGATCACACTCCGGTTTGGCCAATCGGCCCCATCGACGGCCAACCACACGAGATGTTCCACTTTTTCCGGCGGCAGGTGCAGGTGTTTCAAAAACCGCTGGCCCACCTGGATCGCCTCTGGAGAAAAGGATTCGAAGGCGCTTACCAGCCGACCCTCCGCTGCCAGCCGATTCCACCGGACGGCGACCACCAAACCGGTCGGATCCGGAATCCACTGCTTATCCAGTGTTTTAGAAGGTTCTTTTGAGGAAACAGGGGCCACAGGCGCAGGAGGCGGCGTCTCCGGTAATGGAACGGTTTGGACCTGTTGGCCAGGGGCTGGTTCTGCAGATTCCGATGGTGGCTGGGATGGCCGGAAAAGGATGAGGAGCCCCGCTGCCAACAAGATCCCACCCAAAGGGGCTACAATCAGTACAACCCATGGGGGTATCCAGGTGGAGAAAGGCATCCCCCAGAAAGGAAAAAATCGGCTCGGGGAAACCACCACGATCTGTTGGTCCGAAACCGGAGGCGCAGGAGGGCTCCCCTTAAGTGTGGGGGACTTAGGCTCCCTGTCCCCAGGAGGCAATGGCGGGATGGGCGGTTTTGCCTCCAGAGAGGAGGACGACGACTCGGAAACTGCTCCCGCTAAAACCGTCGAGGAATCGGCCGGTTTCTTCCCGACAGGCCAAATCACTGGGGGTGGGACTACTTCTGATGGAGAGGTTTCTGCCTTTTTCCCCCCTCCAGAAACTGCCAGACCTGAAGTACCTTCTCTCTCTGGAGGAGGTTTTGTCGCTGGACAAGCCTTTGCAGAAGGTAGGGGCGGCGGCACGGGAGACGGCCTGTTTTCTGGGGAAGGGGCGGGAACTGCTTTTAGCGGAGGCGATTTCACCTCTTTCGGAGGAGATTGGGATGGCATTTCCCCTTCTGGAGTAGGCTCATCCTGCTCCAAAAAAGAGGGGGGGCCGCCTCCACCTAGATTGCTGGCCCGGTCAGACTGTTCTTTTGGTGCAGATACACTAACCCCTTTAGGGGGATTTTCCGATCCCGGCCCTTTCCAGTCCGGCGGCGGCAGCACCTCCACAAAGCTCTGGCACTTTGGACAGAGCAGGATATTGCCGATGGCGCCGGCATCCCGAACCGCCAACCGGGCCTGACAGGTCGTACACTGAATATAAAACAACACCTTCGTTGCCATTCGGGCCTCGGAAGAAAATCCCATCCTTTGGGGGGAGGGACAAAATTCCCCTAACCTCTCCTAATCCCTAGGAAAAATACCTTATTTCCGCAAGAAAATCTCTTTTCCCTAAAGGAAAGATTCTTCGAAAAGAGGGCCTTTCTCCTAATGGGGGCCTTTTTTGCCCAAAGGATAGAAACTTCTCTGCTTGGCCCCTGCTGGCCCTGGAAGCGACCGACCGCGAAGGAACTTCTCTTCCTATTGTAAATCATCTCAAACACATCTTTCCAGAAGGCCGACACAAAATCCTCCTCTCCCCAAAACCTCTCAGCCCCAATCCAGCAAAGCGATTCCTTGAAATGGCCTTTCCGCCCTCCGGGGCGGTTCGACGCAGGTTACTGCGCGTCGCGGTAGCTTTCGGAGAAGCTGGCAAGTAAACTAGGGAGAAATCCATAGGGGCGTCCATTCATCCCACGCACAGGCAAGCGTTTTCAACCAGTTTTTAGAAAGGATCGTGGAATGCCTTTGTATGGTAGTAATGCTTGGAATCGAAGGTTTCTCCGCCCAGGGCGTCTTTGGCGCCGGAGAACATCTACCGACGGGGGGAAAGGGAGGCTTTTAGGTCGGCTGGGCGGACGAGGTTCTTCAATGCAATGGAGCCTTCTGGAATTCTTCCTGGGTATCGGTTGGATTAGTTTCATCGGTTGGACGGGTGTCTTGTCGGGGGCGGAATGGCAAGGAGGCTGGTATCTGGACGGCGGCGGGTATTGGGCTGCCCGGGTGCAACTTACCATCACCAATCGCACCGACCGGCCGATGGAGGGGCTGCTGGCGCCGGTCCGAATCGGTCCGAACCAGGCCGAAGCCGACCTGGTGGGCCAGAACGCCCAGGCCATCCGGGTGGCAGCGGCCGATGGCACAGAACTTGTGTTCGCCCTGCTAGGCCCCGATGGCAAAGAACTCCGCACCGGTCCCATCCCGGCCGGTGCTACGTTGCTCCTGCCGGCCGACTGCCCACCCAAAGGAAAAAGCACCTATTGGATCTATTTTGACAATCCGTTGGCTGGGGAAGTGCCCGATTTTCTCCCCGATCGGCCAGTCCTGGTCAATGGCGACGTGGAACAGGGCGAAGGCGACACGCCGACCGGCTGGGTGCACGACCGGCCGGATTCTCAACATCGGACCGAGTGGACCACCGAAAACCCCCGTTCTGGCCGACGCTGTTTGAAAACCGTTGTGGCCGACGGCGCTCCGCCCTCCTGGATTGCCACCCGGCAGAGCAACATTTCAGTCCACCCGGGCGGCAGGTATCGGTTCCGGGCCTGGGTGCGGGCCGAAGGGGTGAAAGGATATGCCGGTTGGTATCTGCACCTGGGCAACTCCCAGCAGCCGATGATCTCAGCGCCCATGTTAAACGCCGGCGGCGGGACCTACGATTGGAAGCAGGTGGAATTGGAGTTTCAGGTTCCGGCCGGTGCAGACCGGCTCAGTCTGGGAACCGTGCTCTGGGGCACCGGCACAGCCTGGTTCGATTTGGCGGAACTGGAATGTTTAGACATGCCGGGGTTTGAACTGGAGGTCTCCCGGCCGGAGCGGCTGCGATTGCAACAGCTTGCTCCACCGAGTGATTGGCCTTCGGCAGAGGCCGCTGATCGGCCTTCTGGGAGCAACCAGAATCGACCCGCCCAGCGCCGGGCGCTGATCCGGGTGGAAAACTTTTCCGATCGGCAGCATGAGGCGCTTCTGACGGTCGATATTTCTGCATTGAGCAATCGGCTTGGCGGTCGGCTGGATCGGCAAAGTCTTCGGTGGGTGTGGCCCGGCCAGGAGGGTCGGCCTGTGCTGGTGGGAGACCGGATGCTTCTGGAGGCCTCGATTCCCGGCCGAACGATGCTCACCGGATATCTCTATTATGCTCCTATCGGCAGGGCGCCGGCCGAACCACCGCCGCCGAGCGAAAAGCCCATCGGCCCTGCTACGACGCCTCCGACGGTTAGCCCGGAAAAAAGCGAAAAAAGTGCGGGCGATTCTGAGAAGGTTTCCGGGGTTTGGCCCGGTGCGGAGGATTACGCCCGGCTGGCGGCCAGCAATCGGAACCTCCTGAAAAACCCCAGTTTTGAGGCCCAAGAGCCCTTTTCTGCCTGGCAGGCTACCCAATCGCCCCAGAAGGAAAAGGTTCAGTATGCTACGGATACGCCTGGCGGCCCGCGACAAGGCCAGCGTTGTGCTCGGTTGCACGTTCCCTCAGGGATCGCCAAGGCATGGCGGGGCTGGACCCAGTCGGTAGCGGTTCGGCCGGGGGCTACTTATCTGGTGGCGGCCTGGATCCGCACCGACCAGCTCCAGCAGGGCAACGCCCAGGTGCATGTCCACATCCGGACGGCCAGCGGCGAGCTTTCCCGGAATAATCCGATGCGATCTACCGGCCAGCCCTTGCAGGGCACAACCGATTGGACTCTGCTATCGGCCCTTTTCCTCATGCCGGAAGATGCCGCTACGTTGCAGGTGCATCTGACGACGGATGGATTCGGCACGATTTGGTACGACGGGCTTTTGATGGCCGAGGCGATGCCGGCTCGGATTGTGGCGATGGAAGGCCGTCCGATAGGACCGGACCAGATCGCCGTCTGGCCGGTAAATCCCATTGTGAAAATTTTCCCGGACGAACCGGCGCCGACGGCATTTTGCCGAACGATAAAGGATACAAAGGATAGCTCTTCCGGCGGTACAACCCCAAACCGGCCCTCCACCCAACAAGCAGAACAGACGCCGCCGGTAGAAGTGTTTCTGGCCCGGAACGAGCAAGAGGCGGTCCAACTGGCCGTGCGCAGCGGGCGGGCATTGGAGAAAGTCCGCCTGGAGGTCGATCCGCCCCGCAATGCGGACGGCCAAACACTTCCACCGCCGGAGACGGCCCTGGTCGGATATGTGCCGGTGGATTACCCGACCAATTATTACACTAGCACCACGCCCCGATGGCATCGGAAGGCGCCGCGCTCGCCGCCGGCCTGCGATGGATTTGCCGGGCTATGGCCGGATCCGCTCCTGCCCCAAAACAGGTTCTCCCTCCCGGCCAATACCACCCAGGCCGTTTGGATCACTTTCCAGACGCCCAAACAGGCCGCTGCGGGGCTATATCAGGGCCGAATCCGCCTGGTGGTCGAAAGCAACCGGGAGGTTGCCTCGACGCACACCCCCATCGGCCAAACGGAAGGCGGCAAAGAGCCTACGGGGCCTGTGCTGTTGGCCGAGCTACCATACCAGGTACATGTATGGAACTTCACTCTTCCGGATCAGCCGCACCTGAAGGCGATTTATGACGTACGGTTCGGAAATGGGGGGAGATTATGGGGCAAACCGGAGCCGGAGGCGTACCGGGAGGTGGTGGAATTCATGGCCCGACGACGCTTGCAGCCGGACGCCCTCCGACCGGAACCGATCTTCCGATACGAGAACGGCCGGGTGGAGGCCGACTTTACCGAGTTCGATAAGGCGGCCGCATGGTATTTCGACCGGTTGGGGATTCGGCACAGTTACACCCCGTGGCATTTTTATCTATTCGGTTGGGGGCATCCGCCGAAGAAGATCGGCCCGGAGACGCCCTATCCGGGCAAATCGCCGTATGAGAATGCGGACCGGGCGGTGCTCCGGCCGGAATATAAACATCTGTACCAGCAGGCCCTTCGGCTTTTCTGGAACCACGTAAAAGAAAAAGGCTGGGCGGATCGGTTTGTGCTATATATTTCCGACGAGCCGTTCTACCGGCAGCCGGAAATCCTGGCCCAGATGAAGGCCCTGTGCCAGATGATTCACGAAGTGGATCCGGCCATTCCGATCTATTCGAGCACCTGGCATCATGTGCCCGAGTGGGACGATTCGTTGGATGTATGGGGCATTGGGCATTATGGCATCGTGCCGCTGGAGCAGATGGCTCGGCTTCGGGCGGCGGGAAAACGGGTGTGGTTTACGACGGATGGGCAGATGTGTCTGGACACGCCGTTTTGCGCCATCGAACGGCTCCTGCCCCACTACTGCTTCCACTACGGGGCGGAAGCCTATGAGTTTTGGGGCGTAGCCTGGGCGACATACGATCCCTATCGATACGGTTGGCACGCCTACATCCATCAGTCGGACCAGCCGGGCAAACACTACTGGGTGCGGTATCCGAACGGAGATGGTTATTTGGTGTATCCAGGCGGCCCGATCGGCCATCCGGGACCCGTCAGCTCCGTCCGGTTGGAGCAGGCCCGGGAAGGCGTGGAGGATTATGAGTATTTACACATGCTCCGGGAGAAATTGAGCGGACTGCCCGCGCACAGTCCGGCGGCCCAGCAGGCGCAAAAAGCCCTCCAGGAGGCGGCCCGTTTGCTCAGCTTCCCGAATCCCGGCGGCCGATACAGCAGCCGTATTCTGCCCGATCCAGACCGCCTCCTCCTCCTGCGCCGCCAATTGGCCGAGGCCATCGAAGCGATCGCCGCCAAACCGTAAGAGAAAACGACGCTCCGCCGGCGTTGCCTTGACGGCGAAATAGGCGGCTTAAAAAGGGTGCAGGTGGAGCGGATTATTCATCGGCCTGGAAGGCGGCGGGGAAGTGCTCGATGCGAGGGCGTCTTTGCCCGGCGGGCCAGGTAACGGCCACCACATCGAATCGGCAGGGAGCGTCTTCCAGATGATGGTGATGGAGGAAGTTCTGGGCGGCCCGGATCAGGCGACGCTGTTTCCTCCAGTCCACCCCTTCTTCGGGCGGAACCGGTTCGGACGACTGCCGGGTTTTGACTTCCACAAAGACGAGGGTTCGTCCGTCTAGGGCCACCAGGTCCAATTCTCCCCAGCCGGTGCGAGAACTTCGGGACAAGATGCGATAACCCTGACGGCGTAAGAAGCGTGCGGCGGCCTCTTCGCCTTTTTGGCCGAGGCTTTTGGCCGGCCAAAGCCAACCCATCAACCGCCGCCAACCAGGCAGATGCATGGGAGATTCCCTGATCCACGATGGGGGGGTTCGTTTTGGGGATGTATCCGGCCCCTTCCTTCAACCCTTGGCCTAACGGTCGAGGCTCTTGGGGCGGCCCGTTTCCATTCTATCCGCTAACCCTAGCGGTCGAGGCGGTTGGTGTGGGCGGGGTTTATTGGCCCTGGGGTGTTTCTTCGGTTTCTGCGCCAGGAAGGACCACGCCGTGGCGTTCCCGTAAGCGGGTGGCTTTGCCGACGCGCTGGCGCAGGTAGTAGAGCTTGGCCCGTCGAACTCGGCCAGAACGTTTCACGACGATCTTGGCGATTCGAGGCGAATGCACAGGGAATTTGCGTTCGACGCCTTCGCCAGCCACGATCCGCCGGACGGTGAACATCTCCCGCGTGCCGGCCCCGCTCCGGGCGATCACCGTGCCGGAGAAAATCTGAATGCGTTCTTTGTCGCCTTCGAGAATCCGGCAATGCACATCCACCGTATCCCCAATCGAGAATTGGGGCGGCTTCTTTTTCGTGCAGGTCTTTTCCACCAATGCCATGATCTTCTGCGTCATGTGTTTGCCTTTCTATGGACCTACGGGTTTGATTTTGCGAAGAATAATTTCTCGAAAAACGGAACGTTTTTGTTTTTTTCAGGCGTTCCAAGAATGTGGGGAATGTTTTCTCCTACGGCGTGGCTTGGCCGGGCTGCTCCGGAGGTTGGCGTTCCGGAGGCGAATCCGTCGGCGGAGGACCGCTTGGGGTGAATAAGTCGGCGCGGCGCATCCGGGTTCGCTCCACGCTATTCTCCTGCCGCCATTGGGCGATTCTTGCGTGATCGCCGCTCAGCAGGACCGAAGGTACGGTAAGACCTCGATACTCCCTGGGCCGAGTGTATTGGGCAAATTCCAAACCGGGCATCTGCTCGGAAAAGGAATCCCATTGGGGGCCTTCCGGATCGCCCACCACGCCGGGCACCAGGCGACTGACCGCATCCATGATCACCATGGCCGCCGTCTCCCCGCCGCTGAGGACATAATCGCCGATGGAAATTTCGTCCGGCGCCAGCAGCAGGCGGATTCGCTCGTCGAAGCCTTCATATCGACCGCAGAGTAAAAGCAGTCGAGGATACCCGGCCAATTGGCGGACGACCGTCTGAGTGAGACGGCGTCCTTGGGGGGTGAGCATGACCAAATGGCCTGGCTGGTCGGTCATGGCCTGGACGGCCTCGACGCACGGGACCACACAATCGACCCGCAACACCATCCCCGGTCCGCCGCCGTAGGGCCGATCATCCACTTTTTTGTGTTTTTTGTCTGGGGACCAATCCCGGATATTATGGATATGCACCTCCACCAATCCCGAATCGATTGCCCGCCGAAGCAGGCTCTGACCCACATAGCCCGAAAACATCTCGGGAAACAGGGTCAAGACATCGAACCGCATTGTTTTGTGCTCGACCTTTCCACACAGAAACCGCCCCGCCCCTTAGGGGCGGGGTAGGAAGTCTGCCGCCAAATCTGCCGCCGATTTTCCCGCTTCACGCCGTCCGTGGAAGGATCGCCATCTGGCAGACGGCAAGCCCGCCTGTTCGACAGTAATCCAATCAGTCTAACAGAAGTATCTCACCTCACCCTCGCCCTAGCGGGCGAGCCTCTAGCCGGCCTCTCCCACGGCGGCCAGAGGCGACTTTATTCATCCGGCAGAAGAGGTCCCCTTCTTTGCATTTGGGGATTTTCCGCCCGGCGACCGCAAAAAGGGGCCTCACTCTTCTTCCGCCGTTTCGGTCGTTTCCTCGGCGGAAGATTCGGAGGCGGCGGGTTTCGCTTGAGGCAGGATCTCCACGGGCTGCCGACGTCGGCGTTCCGCCCACCGCTCCAGGGCCTCTTTCTGTTGTTCCAAGTGGGTCCCGTTCGGACCGTATTTTTTGATCAGCACCTTTACTTTTTCGGTTGGCTGGGCGCCGACGCTGAGCCAGTATTGAAGCCGATCTACATTCCATACGACCCGAGCGTCCGTCTCCGGGATCATCGGATCATACACGCCGATGACCTCCAGGACCCGACCATCGCGAGGCCGCCGGACATCCGCGGCGCAGATGCGATAAAAAGGCCGATGCCGTCGGCCCATCATTTTCATTCGAATACGTACCGCCACGCAACCTCCTCCTTTCTACGTTTCTACTCACAAAAACGGAATACACGAAATATTCGAAGGGAATCGTTTTCTGAAATTTGTTCCCGGTGTTTATTCGTCTATTCTTCTTATTCTTCTTTTTTATGTTTGGCTTCCCATTTACGGCGTTTAGCTTCTTTTTCCCGGAGTTTTTTGAGACGTTTCTTCTCTTCGGTGGTCAGCCGTTTGCCGGTGCCGATCTTCTCTTTGCGGATTCGCCCGGTGGGGTCGAACAGACCGGAGCGGGTCAATTCTTGCATCTTTCGCATTCGGGCAATCATCCCCATGCCGGAAAGCTGTCGCATGATCCGGGCGATCGGCTCAAACTGTTTGACGACTTCGTTGACCTCATGGGGTTGGACCCCTGCGCCGGCGGCGATGCGGCGTCGCCGACTCTGATCAATCAGCGACGGGTCCCGACGTTCTTCCAGCGTCATGGAGTCGATAATGCCGACCACGCGACGGAGATCGCCCTCCAAGTCCGTCTGTCCCATCGCTTCCATCATCTGTTGCATCGCGCCCATGCCGGGGATAAGACTGAGCACTTTCTGCAACGGTCCCAGCCGGGTCGTCTGCAACAACATCTTCTTGAAATCGTCCAGGGTGAACTCTCCCTGGCGAAGTCGTTCCTGTTGTTTTTGCAGTTCTTCCTGGTCAAACTTTTGACGGGCCTGCTCGAATAGGCTGACGATGTCGCCCATGCCGAGGATTCGGCCTGCCATCCGCTCCGGATGGAACTCTTCCAAGTCTTCCAGGTGTTCGCCGACGCCGATGAACTTGATCGGCACGCCGGTAACAGCTTTTACGGATAAGGCAGCCCCGCCCCGAGCATCGCCGTCCAGTTTCGTCATAATCACGCCGTCCAGCTCCAAGGCTTCGTTGAACGCCTTGGCGCTTAAAACGGCGTCTTGGCCGGTCATGGCATCGACCACCAAATACACCTGCTGCGGGTGGATCCGATGGTCGATCCGTTTCAGCTCTTCCATCAGCTCTTGATCGACGTGGAGCCGACCCGCCGTGTCCAAGATCACCACATTGGCCCCAATGCTTTGGGCGTGTTGGACGGCGCGGGCCGACACGCCCACCGCATCGGTAGCGCCCGGCTCCACATAGACGGGGATGCCCAATTGGTTGCCCAGAATTTGCAACTGTTCGATGGCCGCCGGACGCTGTAGGTCGGCCCCTACCAAGAGAGGTTGTCGGCCCTGCTGACGCACCAGACGACCTAACTTCGCACAGGTCGTCGTTTTGCCCGACCCCTGAAGGCCGCACAGCATCAGCACCGAAACCCCCGGCGTCAAGTGCAACGAATGATCCACCGGCCCCATCAGCCGAATCAACTCCTGATGCACAATGCCAATGACCTGTTGGCTGGGGTCCAGGGACTTGAGCACCTTTTCGCCCAAGGCGGCTTGGCTGACCCGCTGGATAAACTCCTTGACGACCGAATAACTGACGTCGGCCTCCAGCAAGGCCTGTTCGACCAACCGAAGCCCTTCGCGCATATTGGCTTCGCTCAACTTCCCCCGACCCCGAAGGGTCCGAATGGCCGATAGCAAACCTTGTTGAAGGGATTCAAACATACGATGGGGCCTTTAATCCACCAAGTCTGGGGAGAACCCACTTCCCCAACACACATCCCCCACCCAGACGCCGCTCTCTGGGCAAACCGGCGGATTGGGCAGGGTAAACCTATATCATATCGCTTTCCACCCGACTATGGCAATGGTGGGGAGGCAAAGAGGGCCCGCTTTTCCCATGCCCGGCTTAAGAAATACCCACCTAGCAGTACTCCGGAAACCACCAGCTTTAGGGGATACACCCCACAAATCAGCAGAAACGCCAACCCTCCGTTGAACCGGACAAAAGCCGAGTGGATAGCCCACGAAGACTTTATCGGAGATTCATCTGACAGCTCAGGCCGCCGGCTGCGGGCAGATAGGCATGTCGGACGTAGTCGGCCACCATGCGATGGGCGCTAAACCGCCACGCCAGGGAGCTGATGGAGTTCATCATCATCCGTATCCAGGCGCGGGGCAGCCCGTCCACGTCCCGGTCGTAATAGAGCGGAATGACCTGTTTTTCCAGCACTTGGTAAAGGCTTTCCGCATCTCGCTGGTCGGTGATATGCTCATCGACATGGCTTGCCCCTCCTCCGATGGCAAACCCGTTGGTTCCGTCATAGGCTTCGGCCCACCAGCCGTCCAGGATCGAAAGGTTCAACACGCCGTTGAGGACGGCCTTCTGGCCGCTGGTACCGGAGGCCTCCAAGGGCCGACGGGGAGTATTCAGCCAAACATCCACCCCCTGAATCATGTGCCGACAGACATTGATGTCGTAGTCTTCGATAAAGGCAATTCGGTTGGCAAACCGGGGATCATGCCGCAGGTTGGCAATCTTCTGGATGATGCGTTTGCCTTCGTCGTCGGCCGGGTGCGCTTTGCCGGCAAAAATGATCTGAAATGGTCGTTCCGGATGGTTCATCAGGGCGTTGAGCCGATCCAGGTCACGCAGGATAAGGTCAGCCCGTTTGTAGGTAGCAAACCGGCGACCGAAGCCGATCGTCAATATGTTCGGATCGAACATGTTTCGGGCGGCATCGACCGCTTCGTCGCTTTCCCCGCGGCGGCGGCACTGCCGACTTACCCGACGCCGCACAAAGGCCAAAAGCTGGTTTTTCAGTGCATGATGCGTTTCCCACAATTCCCCAGGGTCCACGTTGTAGATGGCCTGCCAGACCTCCGGTTCCCCCATCCGGGCCACCCAATCCACAGGGAAATAGCGGTCGTAAAGTAATCGCATCTGCCAGGAAAGCCAACTGGGAATATGAACGCCGTTAGTGATATGGCCGATCGGGATTTCTTCTTCCACCCGCCAAGGCCACAGATGGGCCCACATCCGGCGGGTTACATGCCCGTGCAAACTGCTGACCGCATTGGCGTGCCGGGAGAGCTTCAATCCCAGGACCGTCATGCAGAAGGGTTCGTAGGGGTTTTGGGGTTCGACCCGGCCCAGGCCCATGAGTTGTTCGAACGAAATGCCCAGTTCGTCCCGCAGCGGCCCCAAGTGTTCCTCGACCAAACCGCCGTCAAAACGGTCATGCCCGGCCGGAACCGGCGTATGGGTGGTAAAGACGGTGCGTTGGGCCACCTCCCGAAGGGCGTCGTCGAACGATCGGCCGTTTTGTTTCATCTCTTCCCGAATGGCTTCTAAGGCGGCAAAAGTACAGTGGCCTTCGTTCAGATGATACACCCCGGGCTTAATGCCCAAAGCCCGAAGAGCGCGCACCCCTCCCACCCCAGCAACCAATTCCTGTCGGATACGGGTCCGCTGATCCCCCCCGTAAAGGCGGGCTGTCAGCTCTCTGTCCTGGGGGCTATTCCCCTCGACATCACAATCCAATAGATACAACGAGATCCGCCCCACCTGCATCAGCCAGACTTTGGCTCTCAGTTGACCGGTCCGGGTGGGAATTTCTACAGTGATCGGCTCCCCATTGGCCGATCGGGCCGGCTCCATCGGCAACATCTCCACTTTCGTATGTAAATACTCCTCCTGTTGCCAACCGTTCGAATCCAAGTGCTGTTTGAAATACCCCTGGTCATAGAATAAACCGATTGCCACCAGAGGTACGCCCAGGCCGCTAGCGCTTTTAATATGGTCCCCGGACAAAACCCCTAACCCGCCCGAATAAATGGGGATCGACTCGTGGATGCCGAATTCCAGAGAAAAATAGGCCACCGGTTGAGAACCCAAAACTCCCGTATGGGTCCGCGCCCATAAAGGCGTGGTGGAGACATATTCTTTCAACCGACGATAGGCATGGTTAATCCGACTGTGCAACACCAGTTCCGAGGCCCGTTCCTCCAGACGTTGGGGGGTAAACTCCGCCAACAGGGCAATCGGATTATGGTCCAACTGACGCCAACGGATCGGGTCCAAATCCCGAAACAGATTGATGACTTCCGGATGCCAACTCCACCAGAGATTGCGGGCCAAGGCCAAACATTTCTCATAAAAGGCCTCGGCCTCCGAACTGACGATCTCGGTAGAATTGTTATCCTTTTTAGGACTTGCGAGCATCATTTCTGCCTTCATTAGGGGAATCCTTTCACCGTCGGTAAATGTCCAAGGTTTTGAAAAACTTGGGCATTATCCGCTTTTTGTTTTCCTGGGTTATAAGCCTCCCCCAGAAAGACTGACTTTTCATCGCCTTCCTAAGCATTTCCCCCATCCCAATGGACACTCTGGGCGGCCAATAGGTAGGGAGTCTCGGAGAAAACCATCGGCCCTTGCGGGAGTTCCAACGGACAGGGGGCACCCCCCTTTCCAACCATCGGAGGATACTTCCGGAGAAAGAAAAAAATAGGTCTTGCCCTCCCGTTCTCTGCATTTCCTCCGCGTCCTCCGCGGTGATACTTCCCCAAAAAATCTAGGTCTTTGCCTCATTGGACATAGATCGTAATTCTAGCAGGGTCTGTCGAAGGGGGAGAGGTAGGAAGTCGCACCTGACCGCTCCCCTTTCGAGTCGTACCCAACAGGTATCCTTCCGCCCGAACCACATATTCGCCCAACGGGACCTCCTCGAAGGAAAACCTTCCTGAGTTGTCTGCGGTAGTGCGTCGATCGGCCAATCGGACCGAGGCATTGGGGACCGGAATGGAGATTTTCAGAAGGCCGATGTGGATTTCATAGACGACCTGACCTTCCACAATCCCCGTCATAGGAGGCTGCCCGGTGGGCAAGTCGATCCCTTGGTCCCTAGCACGCCGAATCAGTCCTTCTCGAAAGTAGCGGGCTTGGTATCGAGGTTTATCCCTGGCCCATAAAAAGGTGCTTTCTACCAGAGATCGAGGTAAGTACCCAGCCTCCAGTAAAGCCCCGGTGTAGGTCAGAAAATCCCTATCCACAGGATGTTGGGGCCGGAGAGCGGTAATCAACTTGTCCCCATTAAGGGGGGAATCGGCCAGTACCTTTGACGGAAAAACAACCGAAAGGCCCAGTACGCAAATCGCCCATATTTCCCAAAATCTCCATTTTGCCATAACCCATCCTTCATTTATAAAGATCGGCTTAGAAACATTTTCCGAAAAAGGCCGATCCAAATAGGAAAAACCCCAGGGACTACCCTTGTAACTAAAGGGACTTAGGAACACAAGGGCATTTTCCGCGGGGTTTTCCGGGGGGGTCCGCACCTATTGCCGGGAAAACTCCTTTTGCAGAAAAGGCAGAAAAGTCTGTGGACTTTTTGGGGAATTCCTTGGATCCCCCTCTGGGCTGAGGCGATCTAAAGCCGGGCTGACCGACCGAATCGCAAGGAATACCGGCTGCCAGAAGGTATCCTAAGGACTCGAAAAGTCCAGGACCACCCCAGACTAGCCGAAAAATTTTGGTCCCCACGGTTGACAGACTTTTGGAGAGTTTTTAGGATGTAATATTTCCGGTCCACTAGATAGGCCGATCGTCTTTGGCAATACATGGGTTTTGGAATCGGAGGAGTATATGGCTGGTGTAACCAATGAAGTGATTCGCATCCGGATGGAGGCATACGATCATGCGATTTTAGACCAGTCGGCCTCCGAGATCGTGGATACGGCCAAGCGGACAGGGGCGATGGTGCATGGGCCGATCCCGCTGCCGACCCGAATAGAACGCTATACGGTGCTCTCTGGGCCGAACATTGACAAAAAGGCCCGGCAGCAATACGAGATCCGCACCCATTTGCGCCTGATCGACATTATGCAGGCCAATGCCAAGACGATCGAAGCCCTTAATAAGCTGACGTTACCGGCTGGGGTGGACATTAAAATTAAGGCCACCCCTCGGCATTAAGGAGGCAGAAGGGACCGGATTCCGAAAAGGCTAGATCGGGAAGTAGAGATCGTCCGAAGCCGAAGGGAACCCCACTCCCCCTGAAAATGGGGTTCCGGCATCTGGAAGTAAAAAAGGCCAAGGAGGTCCACTCCACCTTTTCGGAACAGAAGAATTATGGTAATTTAGAGATTTTCGGCGATTACACCCCATTTTGGGAGCAGCCCCCTATGGGATGGAAGCCGAGCGGGTAACCCCGGGCAGGACTCGGTCGGTCCCGCAGGCGACGTGGTGGAACTGAGGCAAGCCATCGGAGAAAGGCCAACGCTATGTCCATGGGACTTTTGGGCCGAAAGATCGGCATGACCCAGCTTTTTGACCAAGATGGTCATGTGATTCCGGTTACCGTGATCGAAGCGGGGCCGTGCCATATCTTGCAAATCAAAACATTGGATCGGGACGGGTATGAAGCGGTCCAACTGGGGTTTCTGGATAAACCCCGTCGGCTTGCCAGGCGTTCGGAACGAGGCCACGTTGCCCGGTTGGATTCCAAACGGCAGAAAGCTCTTCAAGCGGCCGGTTTAGAACCTCTTGCGAAGGCCGACTGCGAACCCAAACGGTTCATCCGCGAACTGCGTGGTCCGGTGGAAGGACTCCAGGTGGGGCAGATGGTGCGGGTGGATATCTTTGAAAACGTCCCGGCCGTGGATGTAACCGGTATTACCAAGGGGCGGGGTTTTGCCGGCGCCATGAAACGTCATGGGTTTCATGGTCAAGGGGCTTCGCACGGCGTCAAGAAGGTGCATCGGCATATCGGTTCTACCGGTATGAACACCGACCCACATCATACGTTTAAGGGCAAGCGGATGGCGGGGCATTTTGGCAACGCCCGACGCACGGTGCGGAACCTGCAAGTTGTCCAGATACTGCCGGAAAATAATCTGTTGATTGTTAAGGGGGCTGTTCCGGGGCCGAATGGAGGTTTTTTACTCATTCGAGAGACGAACAAGTTGCCCCGGCCGGCACTGAACAGGCCGGCGCTGGCCAACCAGGGATAACCGGCCCCTGAGCGGTGGAACTTCCTGCCCAGAGGAAAAAGCGATGACGATGATCAGGTTGCCAATTTATGACCGAAGCGGGTCTCAGGTGGGGACGTATGAGATTGATCCCGCCGAGCTGGCCCCTCGGATAAATAAACAACTGCTCCATGATGCGGTGGTCATGTACCAGCGGAACCAGCGTCAAGGGACGGTGCAAACTCGCGGCCGGGGGGACGTGGCGGGAACGACGCGGAAGATGTATCGCCAAAAGGGCACAGGGGGGCGGGCACGCGCCGGGACCCGGCGGACCAACATCCGGCGGGGCGGCGGACACGCCTTTGCCAAGCGACCGAGAGACTGGTCCTATCGGCTTCCGAAGAAGGCGTTGCGGTTGGCCGCTCGGATGGCCCTGGCCGCCCGAATCATGGATCAGGAGGTTACGCTGATTGATCAATTGGCGGTCGATCGGCCTCGGACCGCGGAGATGATGAAGATTTTGAAGGCGTTGGGGAGCAATACGAAAGAGTTTAGCAGTTTGACGGCTCGGTTGGCTCGTCGGCGAGCGGAAGCCCGACGGCGAGCGGCCTTGCGGCGGGCGGCCCGGCAAGCGTCGGTCGGCGACAAAACCCAAACCCCGCCGGTTGAGCCTACCCCTTCCCCGGAAGAAATTCGCATCCCGGTGTTGGACGCTTTGAAACATTATCCAAACGCCCTTTTGGTCGTGGCGGCGCAGTATGACGAAAACATCTACAGAAGTATCCGGAATCTCCCGGGGGTTTCGGTCTTGCCGGTCGATCAATTGAATGCGTTGGAAATTTTGCGACCGCGTCGGCTCCTGATGACCCGGGCCGCCCTGGACGCCTTCCGGCAGAAAGCAGCCCAACAGAAAAAGGAGGCAGTTGGCGAAACGGTTTCGGTAGGATAATTGGGGCGAGCAGACGCGGCGATTTTGGTTCCTCCGGCGGCGTAGCGACGCAGGAAGACGGCGAGAAGACAGAAGAAACGAAGGACACAGCGGCCAAAGGGTTGATCGAACAGGTGATTGGTTAAAGGTTGGGAGCAGCGGCAATGGGTCGGGACATAACGGATACTGGTTTGGAATTGGAACCGCATCAGATCATTTTCCGCCCTTTGGTCACGGAAAAAGGGCTCCATAAGGCGGAGCGGTATAACCAATATGCGTTTGAAGTGCATCCGTTGGCCGGTAAGGAGCAGATCCGACGGGCGGTGGAAGAGCTATTTAATGTGAAGGTAGTGAAAGTGCGGACGCAGAGCCGGCGCGGCAAACCACGACGTTCGCGATTCATTCGGAGCCATACGAAAGCCTGGAAAAAGGCGATTGTTACTTTGAACGAGAATGATAAGATCAGCTTCTTCTAATAGCTAGAGGAGAACACCGCCCACCTCGGCGTGCAAGCCGACGAGGGCGACGGAGGTCAGTCTGATGGGAATCCGATTGTACAAACCGACTTCGCCGGGACGTCGCGGGGCCAGTGTGAGCGATTTTTCCGAACTGACGCCCGGCGCTAAGCCGGAAAAATCGCTGCTGCTCCCCAAACGCAAAACGGGCGGACGCAACAACCAGGGGATCATCACCGCTCGGCATCGGGGGGGCGGCCATAAGCGGAAGATCCGGATCATCGATTTTCGGCGAAATAAAGACGGCGTACCGGCGACTGTGGATTCGATTCAGTATGATCCGAATCGCAGTGCGCGGATTGCCTTGTTGAAGTATGCGGACGGGGAGAAGCGATACATTTTGGCCCCGGAGGGATTGAAAAAAGGGATGCGAGTTTTGAGCGGTTCGGACGCTCCGCCGACGTTGGGCAATTGTCTGCCGTTGGCGAAAATCCCGTTGGGGTTGGAAATTCACAATATAGAACTCCAGCCGGGCGCTGGGGGGGCTTTGTGTCGGGCGGCCGGCAGTTATGCGGTGTTGGCGGCCAAGGAAGCGACCTGGGCGCAGATCAACTTGCCCAGCGGCGAAATCCGGCGGGTCCATATCAATTGTCGCGCGACCGTCGGCAAACTGAGCAACGCCGATCACATGAACATCCAGATGGGCAAAGCGGGACGGAACCGATGGTTGGGTTGGCGGCCGTTTGTGCGCGGCACAGCCATGAACCCCATCGACCATCCTCACGGCGGCGGCGAGGGCCGAAGCAAAGGCGGCGGACACCCCGTCAGCCCCACGGGCAAACCCGCCAAAGGCGGCGCCACCCGAAAACGTCGAAAACCCTCCAACAAAGCCATTATCCGCCGACGTCGTTCCGTCCGGTACGGGCAATTGAAATTGAAAGGATAAAGGGTCCTCGGCAATTTCCGAAAAACAAGCCCTGCCCCATTGAGGGATGAGGGTGTGGTTCTGTTTGGAGAATGAGAAGGTTTACTATGAGCCGGTCCAAAAAGAAAGGTCCCTACGTCGATCCGAAGCTTTTCCGAAAGGTGGAAAAGCAGACGCAATTGGGGATCAAGGAACCGATCAAGACGTGGGCCAGAGCGTGTACCGTTATTCCCGAATTCGTGGGGCACACTTTTTTGGTGCACAACGGTCGGCAACACGTCAAGGTGTTTGTCACTGAGGAGATGGTTGGCCACCGGCTGGGGGAATTCGCCCCAACCCGCACCTTTCGTGGTCATGGCAGTAAGGGGAAGAAATAACCATGCCTTACCAAGCCTTGTATCGTTACGCCAGAATCAGTCCCCGCAAAGTGCGTCTGGTGGCGGACCTGATTCGGGGTCATTACGCCGACGACGCCTTGGACATCCTGCGTATGCAGCCGCATCGGGGCGCTCGGATGTTAGAAAAGGTGCTCAAAAGCGCCCTGGCCAACGCCGAAGACCTCCGGGCGCAGGATTTGCGGTCGCTTCGGGTGTCGGAAGTGCGAGTCGATGAGGGGCCGCGAATGAAGCGGCTACGCCCGTTGTTTCGCGGGATGGCCACGGTCATCCAAAGGCGGTTCTCTCATATTTACGTGGAGTTAGATTATTAGGAATTTTCGGAGGCTCATTCCGCAGAGGAAAGCAGCAGGCTATGGGTCAAAAAGTCAATCCCATCGCATTCCGCACGGGGGTCATGATCGGCTGGCGGAGCCGATGGTATGCTCCGAAGAAGGAATTCTCCGACCTGTTGGTGGAAGACTATAAGATTCGGCGGTACATCAAGGAGCGGAAAGACAGATACGGCAAGCCGATGTACCCGGCGATCCCGAACATTGAGATCGAACGGACGCGAGACGAGGTGCGGGTGATTTTATATACGGCCCGGCCTGGGGTGATCGCTGGCCGAAAAGGAGAACGGGTCGAAGAATTGCAGAACGAGTTGCAAACGTTGACAGGCCGACGGATCAACATCGAGATTGTCGATATTCAAAAGAACACCCGACCGGAATTGGTGGCCCAATTGGTGGCCGAAGACATCGCCGAACAACTCAGTAAACGTGCCGGTTTCCGGCGGACCATGAAACGGGCGATGGATATGGCGATGGAAGCAGGGGCCAAAGGGATCAAGATTCAACTTTCGGGTCGATTGGGCGGGGCCGAAATGTCCCGACGGGAAAAGGCGATCGCCGGTTCGTTGCCGCTCTCCACTTTAAGGGCGAAGATCGACTACGGTTTTGCCATCGCCAAAATCCCCCAGGGCGTGATTGGCGTACAAGTTTGGATCAACCAAGGCATGTATGAGGAGCCTGGCAATGGCGATGATGCCCAAACGGGTCAAGCATCGAAAAAGCCAAAGAGGACGTATAAGAGGTAACGCCACCCGGGGCAACCGCGTGGTCTTTGGCGATTACGGCCTGCAGGCGATGCAGGGCGGTTGGATCAGTGCGCAGGTGATCGAGGCGGGCCGAATCGCCGCCCAGCAGTACCTTCGCACGGAAGGCCGACTGTATGTCCGGGTTTTTCCCCATAAACCGATTACCTCCATTCCGTTGGAAACCCGCATGGGCAAAGGCAAAGGGGAACCGGAATACTGGGCGGCGGTGGTCAAGCCCGGAACGATCCTGTACGAAATCTCCGGCGTGAGCGAAGAAGCCGCCCGACTTTGCTTCGCCCGATTGGCCCATAAAATGCCCGTGAAGGTACGATTCGTCCGACGACGACCCACGATATAAAACCCGGAACATTTCCGCCGAGTGATGCAACTGGCCTCTTCCCTCCCTGTGGGGAGAAGCAGTTTCTTCCGACGGCGAAACGAGTACCGAAACAGGAACGTGTTTACCCTCAGATGAGAACAAACGATGGCCAGAACAAAGGCGTCTGAATTACGGGAGATGAGCGAGGAGCAGCTTTTGTTGACGCTCAAGGAGACCTCTGAGAGTCTGTTTCGGCTTCGGATTCAGGCCGCCACCGAACGACTCGATGCTCCGAGCGAGCTGCGTCGGCACCGTCGGCTCATTGCTCAGATCAAAACCGTTCTTGCCGAGCGGCAGCGGCAGCGGGCTTTGGCCGAAACAGGCTCCGAAGCCGTCGCCACCGGCAAAAATAAGACGAAAAAAACAAGAAGGAAACACCAAGCCAGCGCCTAAGGAAGCCTTGGGACTTCCTTTTGGGCGGGTCAATCGAGGAACTCAGCAATGCCGCGGAAAGTTGCCATTGGAATTGTTACTTCCGACAAGATGAACAAGACCCGACGGGTAGAGATACCGCGTTTGGTTCCGCACCGGCAATACGGCAAATACATGCGACGCCGGACGATTTGTTATGTCCATGATGAGACCAATCAGTCCCATGTGGGCGACTGGGTGGAGATCATGGAATCCCGGCCTTTGTCGCGACAGAAACGCTGGAAGTTGTTGCGGATTGTCCGCACAAGCCAGCAACGGGAAGCCATCCAGGAGGCGGCCCGGTATGAACAGGTGGTCGAAGAGCACGTGCAAGCCATCACCCAACGTCCGGCTGGGGCCGGCGGCGGGGATCAGGGGGAATCGACCAAGCCATTGCCCGAATCCTCTGAGTCCGGAGAATAAAAAAGCAACCATGAAATGTTTGGACGGCAACCTGGGGTTGCCCGCAGGAGGGTAAAAGGTTAGCCGATCTCAACAGAGACTATCGTGCGAGTTGTGAGGTGCGACCATGATTCAGATGCAGACCCGCTTAAACGTGGCGGATAACACCGGCGCCAAGGAATTGATGTGTATCAAGGTATTAGGCGGCTCCCGACGCCGGTACGCCGGCTTAGGGGATATTGTGGTCTGTAGTATCAAAAGCGTGCTGCCTACAAGCGACTTTAAAAAGGGCATGGTTGTCCGGGCCGTGATTGTTCGCTGCAAAAAATCGACCCGCCGGGAAGACGGCTCCTACGTCCGATTCGACAGCAACGCGGCGGTGATCATCGACAATGAGAAGAACCCGAAAGGGACCCGGATTTTTGGAGCGGTGGCCCGGGAATTGCGGGAAAAGAACTTCATGAAAATCGTCAGCCTTGCCAGCGAGGTGGTCTGATGCGACTGCGAACGGGTGATATAGTGGAGGTGATTTCCGGCGACGACAAGGGCGTTCGCGGAAAGATCCTCCGGGTGGACCGAAAGACGGGGAAACTCGTTATCGAAGGGGTCAACCAGGTGAAAAAGCACATGCACCGAACCCGGAAGACCCCTCAAGGAGGAGTCCTGACCCGGGAGATGCCCCTGGGGGTTTCCAAAGTGATGATTGTCTGCCCCAAGTGCAATAAGCCTACTCGCATAGGCGCCCGAACATTGCCGGACGGCGCCAAAGAACGGTTCTGCCGAAAATGTAGCGCTAGCTTAGGGCTGATTGGCGCTCCGCGCGTCAAAAGTGCTCCCAAACCTTCCACAACTTCGGAGGGATAAACGACGATGACGACACAGACCCTCCCAAGACTCCAGCAACGGTATCAACAGGAAGTGCTGCCGGCGTTGGCCCAGCGGTTGGGGCGGAGCAATGTCCTCAGCCTGCCGAAGTTGAAAAAGATCGTGGTCAACATGGGCGTTGGCAGCGCCACGAGCGAGAAGAAACATCTCGAAGAGGCCATGGACGCCCTTACCCACATTTCCGGTCAAAAGCCGGTGATGACCCGAGCACGGAAATCCGTGGCCAATTTCCGACTTCGCAAGGGAATGGCCATTGGATGTAAGGTAACGTTGCGCGGCCGACGCATGTATGAGTTCCTAGATCGGTTGATTTCCATTGCGTTGCCGCGGGTCCGGGACTTCCGTGGCCTGAATCCCCATGGGTTTGATGGGCGCGGAAACTATAGCCTAGGACTTTCCGAGCAGTGGGTCTTTCCTGAACTGAACCCGGACCGATACACTCGGACGCAAGGATTGAACATTACGATATGCACGTCGGCCCGCAACGACGACGAGGCCCGGCAGTTGCTCCGGGAGTTGGGTTTGCCGTTTCGAGGGACGGAAACGGCCGCCCCAAAAACAACGGCGCCGAAGAAGAAAAAATGACCCTTCTTCGCCCATTCGATGGCCGTCGCACTGGGCGTCGGCGGAAGAGAAACAAAGGAGTTGTTGGGAACGTAAGGAACTCGATACCTGTTGGAACATTCCAGGAACCGTCCGGTCCTGAGCCGAACGCTGGTGGAGGAATGGTTTTTTATGGCCTGTAAAGCGAAGATTATCAAAGCGATGAGGCCGCCGAAGTTTTCAACCCGGCATCGAAATCGGTGCCGACTGTGCGGTCGCCCTCGTGGATTTTTCCGAAAATTTGGGATTTGTCGTATCTGTTTGCGGAATCTAGCGGATCAGGGAATGATTCCTGGCGTCCGAAAGGCCAGTTGGTAGGGCGCCCGACCGAGCAGGAAGCCCGGTCGAGCCAACTTCCATCAAGGGGATGGTTTGCGAGGCAGGCAAAAACCTATGATGACCGATCCGATTGCTGACATGTTGACCCGTATCCGAAACGCGGTTCGTGTGGAACGTCCTTTTGTGGACATACCCGCCTCCGGCCTCAAACGGGGCCTGGCCGAAGTCCTCAAACGGGAAGGATACATCTGGGATTGGGAAGAGATCGAGGCCCAACCAGTTCGGCAACTACGGGTCTATTTGAAATACGGCCCTAACGGAGAACGGGTCATTCGGCATATTCGCCGCGTCAGCAAACCAGGACGTCGGATTTACAGCCCTGTGTCGAAACTGAAACCGGTGCTCAACGGCTTGGGCATCACGATCCTCAGCACCAGCCGAGGTATTATCAGCGACCGGGAAGCCCGGCAGCGGCGCCTCGGCGGCGAAGTCCTGTGTGAGGTTTGGTAAGAGCGTTGGATGTAGGAGTCGGCCAACCAGCTCGATGCGGTCGGGCAACTGTTTTCCCGGCGTCCCGAAGGACTCCGGCAGAGGTGTTTTCCATGCCGCACCAATCCAATTGGCCGACGAAAGACAAAATAGATCGGTAGAAGAAAGAAACCGCCATGTCCCGAATCGGTAAAAAACCGCTTCCGATTCCAGAGAACGTCAAGGTAGAGATTTCCGATCGGACCGTCACCATTGAAGGTCCTTTGGGAAAACTCCAATGGTCCCTTCGTCCCGAAGTGGCGGTGGAGTATGATCCGGTCGCCCGGCAAATCAAAGTCACCCAGGCGGCCGAAACCCGCCAGGCGAAGGCTTTTCATGGGTTGACCCGCGCCGTCCTCCAAAATATGGTCGTCGGCGTCACCCAGGGATATGAGAAACGTTTGGAAATCGTTGGGGTGGGGTATCTGGCGGCGGTGCAGGGCAATGTGTTGCAACTCCGCGTGGGCTACGCGAACGAACTGCAAGTGCCGATTCCCCCGGGTTTGAAGGTTACCTGTCCCGATCAACAGCATATTTCGATCAAGGGGATCGACAAGCAACTGGTCGGCGAGTTCGCCGCCGAAGTCCGCGCCAAACGCAAACCGGAACCCTACAAAGGGAAAGGAATCCGCTACGAAGGCGAACAAATCCGCCGCAAAGAAGGCAAAGCGGTCGTCAAGTAAGCACCTTCCCATTCCTACTTGGTTTTGGGTTGGGGCCATTTCGAGTATCCACGATTTTGCAAGAGAGTCGGCGTCGTGAAACAGCAAAAACGGATTACCCTACGACGAGTGCGTCGGAAGTTTCGGGTGCGGAATCGGCTCCGAAGGGGCTTGAATCGGCCTCGGCTGAGTGTGTTCCGCAGTCATCGCCATATTTATGCCCAGGTCATCGACCAGAACGAAGGGCGGACCCTGGCGGCTGCCAGCACCCTGGAAAAAGAACTCCGAGAAAAGTTAAAACACGGGGGCAATATCGAGGCGGCCAAATGGGTGGGCCAGTTGATCGCCCAACGGGCCTTGGCGGCGGGGATTACCAAGGCGACGCTGGATCGCGGTGCGTATAAATATCACGGCCGGGTCGCCGCTCTGGCCGACGCCGCTCGAGACGCCGGATTGGACCTCGGCGCCAAAAAGGTTTCGGAAGAGCCCGCAGAGGCCAAGCCCGAAAAAGCCCCCAAAAAGTCCTCCAAGGCAGGCGCAGGAGGAAAACAGAAATCGGCCCCCAAAGCCCCCAAAAAGACAGATTCCGACCAGTAAAGGATTCCTGATAGATCGTCCCTTTCCCTCTATCCTTTTGGGCTGAACGAAAGAACTTCCTATGGAAGCTGAACACGAATCCGCTGCGATTCAAGGTCAACTGATCGAAAAGGTGCTGAAAATCCGTCGCTGTGCCGCGGTGGTCAAAGGGGGACGCCGGTTCAGTTTTACCGCCCTGGTGGTGGTCGGCGATGGACAAGGGCGTGTGGGCTTGGGGTACGGAAAAGCCAACGAAGTGCCCCCCGCGGTCGAAAAGGCCATCAAACACGCCCAACGTAGTATGACGACGATCCCTCTGGAAGGCGATACGATTCCCCATAAAGTATGGGGACATTTTGGTACGTCTCGGGTGGTCTTGATTCCCGCCGGCGAAGGCACGGGGGTGATCGCCGGAATGGCGGTCAAGGCCGTCTGCGACGCCTGCGGCATCCGAAACATTTTGACCAAATGCTATGGATCGACCAATCCGCATAATGTCGTGAAAGCCACCCTGCAAGCCTTGCAAAGTCTTCGGTCGCGCAGCGAAGTGGAACGATTACGGGGAGTTGCACTGTCATGAACCTAGCCGATGTTCACCAAGCAGTTACCAAACACCGAAAACGCAAACGTATTGGCCGGGGGCCAGGATCGGGGCACGGCAAGACTGCCGGCCGAGGACACAAAGGACAGGCTTCCCGTTCCGGTTGGTCTTGTTCCCCCGCCTTCGAGGGCGGTCGGATGCCCTTGGCCCGCCGCATTCCCAAACGGGGATTCCACAACCGGTTTGCCCCCGTCGTGGCCGAGATCAATGTGGGCGTCCTGGACAAGGCATTCCAGCCCAATCAAGAGGTTACTCCCGAAACCTTGCGGGAAAAGGGCCTCGTGAAAGGCGCCTTTGACATGCTGAAAATCCTCGGCGACGGTCCATTGACCAAGCCGCTGCACGTCGCCGCCCACCGATTTACCCAATCGGCCAGAGAAAAAATCCAACAGGCCGGCGGCCAAGTCCACATCCTGCCCGGCCCAAAACCCGTTCCTAAAAATAAAATGAAACCGAAAACTTCGAAAACGTCCTGAAAAGGGAATTAGACCGTATTCGGAAGGGCCTGAAACAATCAAAATCCGAATTGTCCTTTCCTCGATCCCTCGGTGGGGAGGAAGGGGACGGTTTCCGTGGGGACGTTTGATCGTCCTAACGGGGGAGTAAAGATTCGGCCCGTGGAAGGGAGTAGATTGGTCTAGGGAGTTCGTAACAGTTCGGCCGAAGGGAGGAATCCCTTGGTGTCATCCCTGCGAAAGCGGGTATCCAGCGGCAAATAAACGGACGAAAAAAACACGCATGGATTCCTGGTGGTGCGGGAATGACACGGGATGGGGCATCTTCCTAATGGGGTGTCCTTTTCCCAATAGGGTGTCCTTAAAGGCGCCTTATAGGGTGAGCGTCGCTCGGCTGAGGTAATACGGAAGTTCATTGGCTTTTTTACGGAAGTATCCGCCATGTGGGAAAAAATCCGTATCGTCTTCACGATCCCGGAACTCCGGCGGAAAATCCTGCTGACGTTGGTGATGCTGGCGATCTATCGGATCGGTTGGCAGATTCCGCTGCCGATCGTCAACCGCCAACACATGACCGAGTGGTTCAAAGAGCAGGCCAAAACAGGATTAGGACAAATTTTTGAATACGCCGCCATCTTCAGCGCCAGCCAATTGAACCAGGCGACCATCTTCGGTTTGGGCATTATGCCCTATATCTCGGCCTCGATTATCTTTCAGTTGTTGGCCAGCGTGTATCCGCCGTTGGAACAGCTTCAGAAAGAGGGCGAAGCGGGTCGGAAGAAAATCAACGAATACACTCGATACGCCACCGTACTGCTCTGCCTGGGACAAAGCTGGTTCTATGTGAATTTCTTGGTGCGGAACGGGTTGATCTATGATCATTTTCTCACGGAAGGGCAGACGTTGTCGTTTTGGTGGCAACTGACGGCGGTGTTGACCATGACCGCCGGGGCCACCTTCCTGATGTGGCTTGGGGAACAGATCGACGAATACGGCATAGGCAACGGTATCAGCCTGCTGATCATGGCCGGTATCCTGGCACGGATGCCGGCGGCGGGCATTCGTCTGTTTGAGCCGATGTTCGAGCAGGGGATGATCCAACTGGGCGGCCAAGCCGGCATCGACAAGGTGGTGGTCCTGATGGGGCTGTTTATCGGGGTGGTGTTTGGGGTAGTGTTTATCACGCTCGGTCAACGTCGCATCCCGACCCAAAGCGCCAAGCATGTTCGAGGTCGGCGGGTCTATGGCGGGACCCGGCAATACTTGCCTCTGCGGGTCAATCAGTCCGGCGTCATGCCGATCGTCTTTGCCTCCAGTTTACTACTTTTCCCTTCGGTGCTGTTTAGTTACCTGTCGCATCTTTATCCGACCGCGGCTTGGCTGAAAGAAGTAGAGGGGGCTTTTCATCGAGGGGACGGCTACACCTATAACATCCTCTATATCGCCCTGATTTACTTCTTCTGCTATTTCTGGACCGCCATCACCTTTAACCCCAAAGACATGGCCGATAACCTGAAAAACTACGGTACGTTCATCCCGGGGTATCGTCCGGGCCGACGCACCGCCGAATACCTCGAAAAAGTGATGGTCCGCATTACGTATGTGGGCGCCGGCTTTTTGGCTTTTGTCGCCATTGTACCTACACTGATTTCCAGTTGGCTCCATGTGGGCTATGATATCGCCAGTTTCTACGGCGGCACCAGCCTGCTGATTGCCGTCAGTGTGGCTTTCGATCTGGTGCAGAAGATCGACAGCCATCTGGTCATGCGCAATTACAAAGGCTTATTGCAGTAGCCTTCTCATAGCGTTGAGGGATTGTCGGGAAGAGACCACCGGGAGAGAGGTTTCCCGAAGGGCGCCAAAAGTATTCCAAAAAACCTTTTTCCTAAGGGACGGCAACGATGCGCATGGTATTTATTGGGCCGCCGGGGGCCGGTAAAGGGACCCAAGCAGCCCTGTTAATCCAACGGTATGGATTGGTTCATCTTTCTACGGGCGATATGCTCCGGGCGGCTCGGGATGCGCAAACAGAGATCGGCAAATTGGCCGACCGGTATATGTCCGCCGGACAATTGGTCCCGGATGACATCATCCTGGCAATTGTCAAGGAGCGTTTGGCCGCCGCCGATTGCCGAACGGGCTACCTGCTGGATGGTTTCCCCAGGACCTTGGCCCAGGCGGAAGCCCTGGATCGCATGTTGGCCGAGACCGGCGAACCTCTGGACGTGGTCTTGGAACTTCGGGTTCCTGATGAGGAGCTGTTCCGCCGATTGTCAGGCAGGGGACGCTCCGACGACAAACCCGAAGTCATCCGCCAACGCTTGGTCGCCTATCGCCAACAGACAGAACCCCTATTGGACTACTATCAACAGCGCCGGTTATTGAAGACCATCGACGGTATGGGAACCGTCGAAGAAATCTTCCAGCGGATTCAACAGGTGGTGGATTCTCTTGGAGACCGGGCCGGCCGGCATCGGAAATAGCCCCTTCGGCGATTTGGCGAAGGACTCCCTTGCAGGTGGAAAAAGTCTCCAGGACGGCAAGCCCTCCTGAGAATCCCTGGCTGGGCTGGGAATACCGGACGGTGGAGAGATCAAGAATCATTTTACGCTCGAACCGGGAAATAGCCCTGATGCGTCGGGCAGGGCTGGTCGTTTGGGAAGCCCTCCAGTTGGCCGCCAGCAGGATTCAGCCTGGCGTAAGCACCGGAGAGCTGGATACCGTTATCGAACAATTTTTCCAGCACCGGAAGGCCATCCCTCTTTTCAAGGGGGTGCCAGGCAAAGTGCCTTTCCCGGCGGTCTGCTGTACCTCCATCAACGAAGAAGTCGTTCATGGTATTCCTGGTCCCCGACGCCTGGCCGAGGGCGATATCCTGAGCCTGGACACCGGTTGCAAACTGGACGGCTGGTGCGGCGACGCCGCCGCCACCTACCCAGCCGGGCCAATCCAACCCGAACTTCAACGTCTGATCGACGTTACCAAAGCAGCCCTGGATTTAGCCATCTCCTTGCTGGCAAAAAAGAAATTTTGGAGCCAAATCGCCGCCGATATGGCCGATTTTGTCCGAAGCCATGGCTTCTCGGTCGTGGAAGATTTTGTCGGCCACGGGATCGGACGGGAAATGCACGAAGAACCTCAAGTGCCGAACTTTGTCAGTCCCAAGTGGTTGCGGAACAACGATTTTCCAATCCGCCCAGGATTGGTCATTGCCATTGAACCAATGGTCAACATGGGGACCAAAAGAGTTCGGCTCATGCCGGATCATTGGACCCAGGTAACCGCCGATGGTAAACCAAGCGCCCATTTTGAGCACACGGTGGCGATCACCGAGTGGGGGCCTTATGTATTGACCGGGCCGCCGGGGCAACCCCTGGATGAGTTATTTTTATCTCCCCAGATGGAACCAAAAGGCCCTCCGGCCCCCACAAAATAGGAACACAAAACCACCAACAAGTGGTATTTTTAGGGATTTCCCTTTCTGTTCGAGCCTCTTTCCTTCCGGATTGGAGCAATCGGACAGATAAACCCCGGAAGAAACAAGGTTTTCTCCCGAAGGGGGGCTTGATTAAGCTTCCTTTTGTTTTTTATACTAAGTACTTTATCCCCTTAAGGCTAAGGCAGCGACTATGAAAGTGCGTGCGAGCATTAAACGGATATGTAATCACTGCAAAATCGTGCGCCGGAAGGGTGTGGTTTATGTCGTGTGCAGCAACCCCCGGCATAAACAGCGCCAAGGCTAAAAGGACGGCCCCCTTGGATTTTATGAGGTAAGCGGGCTGACCAAAGACGCCGCTAGAGAAAAGGTGGGGCCAAGTCCGGAACAACAATCATTCCCGCCAACGAGGAATTCTCTCTTGGCCGACTCTCAACGGCCAAGCAGGAGGGGTTTTCTTCGGATGGATTAGCCTTTTGGGGATAAAGCAGAGGGATAATTTTCTGGCTAAACGCCTGATGGGGAAAGGAGAACTATGCCACGTTTATTAGGGGTGGATATACCCGGCGACAAACCTACGGTGATTGCCCTGACCTATTTGTATGGGGTTGGCCCGAAGATTGCTCGGGAGTTGTGTCATAGTGCGGGGGTGGATCCCCAGCGGCGGGCAAAAGAACTTCGGGAGGACGAACTGGCCCGGATGGCGACCATTTTGGACAAAGAATATGTCATCGAAGGGCAATTGCGTCGGCAGGTGGCGCAACATATCGCCCGGTTGAAAGATATTGGGTGTTATCGGGGCTTGCGGCATCGGCGAGGGTTGCCGGTGCGAGGCCAACGCACCCGCACCAATGCACGAACCCGCAAAGGCCCCAAGAAGACGGTCGCCGGCAAGAAAGGGGTGAAAGACCTCCGATAGCCGGTCGCCTGCGCGTGCTGGAAGAACCAGCAGGGGCGGTCCCGACGAGAAGCAGCGAATATATTTCGGATAGAGCAACTTTTTATTTAGACTTTCCAAGCAGTAGAAAACCGAAGCCATTCCATCGGAGGAGGTGGGTCCACCGTGGCGAAACAGAAGAAACGGAAAATTCGTCGGAATGTGACGGTGGGGATTGTGTATATTCAAACCACGTTCAATAACACCATCGTTACGATTACCGACATGAAAGGCGATACGTTGTGTTGGTCGAGCGCCGGAACCTGCGGCTTCAAAGGAAGCCGAAAAAGTACGCCTTTTGCCGGTCAGATGGCCGCCCAACAGGCCGCCGACAAGGCCATGAAGTTTGGGCTGAAAGAAGTGGATGTGAAGGTCAAAGGCCCGGGCAGCGGTCGAGAAAGTGCGATCACCGCGTTGCAGACTGCCGGGTTGACGATTAAATCCATTGAAGACGTTACTCCGCTGCCCCACAACGGATGCCGACCTAAAAAACGCCGACGAGTCTAATTTCCCATCAGCGTCGAGAGGAAATCCTGCGGAGCCTTTTGGAAGAAGGAGCGTGATGCAGGTTCGCATGGCGAAATAGATAGTTTTTTCGCCGTCGTTCTGTTCATTGTGGAGCAGGGGCGTTCGGCTGCGCCGGCGAGAAGAAAGAAACCATTTCCTAACAGAGAGTTTGAAACAATTTTGGGGAGGATAGATCGGTTATGGGACGTGTGCTTCTTGGAGCGGTATGTCGGCGTTGCCGACGTGAAGGAATAAAGTTGTTTTTGAAAGGTCCCCGATGCGATACGCCCAAATGCGCCTTTGAGCGGCGGGAGTCGCCGCCGGGGATGCACGGGATTCGCCGGGGCAAATTGACCGACTACGCCCTGCATCTTCGGGAAAAGCAGAAGGTGAAGGTGTATTATGGGGCGTTGGAACGGCAGTTTCGGCGCTATTTCCAAATGGCCTCTCGTTCTAAAAAGAACACCGGAGAGGCGTTGATGAGTCTGTTGGAACGGCGACTGGACAATGTGGTGTATCGGTTAGGTTTTGCGAGCAGTCGTCGGCAGGCCCGTCAACTGATCAGTCATGGTCATATTATGGTCAATGGCCGGAAAGTGGATGTTTCCAGTTATTTGACGCGCGTTGGGGATCGGATTCGACCGAAAGACCGTCCCAAGAGCATGGAGCGGGTGCGGGCCGCTTTGCAGGAATCCAATCGGCCTGTGCCAGACTTTTTAGCCCGAATCGAAGACCCTGTCCCCGAAGGGCAGGTAGTTCGTTTGCCGGAACTGGCGGATGTCTCTATCCCCGTCCAAACCCAATTGATCATTGAGTTTTGTTCGCGATAAACTTCGGTTGGTTGGTGAGCTACCCCAGCTTTCTTTTTCCGGGAGGTTCTTATGCGTATTCGATGGCGCGGACTGGAGCTGCCCAGCCAGGTGGTCTGCGACCGGGCCACGCTTACCAATACCTACGGTAAATTCATTGCCGAGCCCTTCGAGCGAGGGTTTGGCATTACCATCGGCAACAGCCTCCGGCGGATTCTCTTGTCCAGTCTGGAAGGCAGCGCCGTGACCCAAGTCAAAATTCGCGGGGCGCAGCACGAATTTACCACGTTGCCGGGAGTTGTGGAGGATGTTGCGGATATCATCCTCAATATCAAATCCTTGGTCGTGAAAAACTATAGCGATCAACCCCGTATCATTCGCATCGACCGAAATACTCGCGGGGTGGTAACCGGCGCCGACGTGATCACCGACGGACAAGTCGAAGTCATCAATAAAGATCATCTGATCGCCACGCTGACCGACGATGTCCCGTTGCAGATGGAAATGGTCGTGGAAAACGGCCGAGGCTATGTGCCCGCTTCCGAACGGATCGGCGCCGTTCAGGAAATCGGCGTCATTCCGGTGGACGCAGCGTTCAGTCCGGTGGTCAAGGTCCGCTACGAAGTGGAAGAAACCCGCGTCGGCCAAAAAACCAACTACGATAAACTCACCCTGGAAATCCTAACCAACGGCGCCGTCTCGCCCGAGATGGCCCTGGTCGAGGCGGCCAAAATCCTACGCAAACATCTCAATCCCTTTATCCAATATCAGGAGTTGGGGCCGAAGGTCTATGCCGAGTCTCGATCGGTGCTGGCCAGCTTTGATCCCTCTTTGGAAAAGAAGTTGGCCATGAGCATTGCCGAGTTGAACTTATCGGTGCGCGCCCGCAATTGCCTCGAAGCCGAAAATATCCGCACCGTTCGCGATCTGGTTTCCCGCACCGAAGACCAACTCCTCGAAGTCCGAAACTTCGGGGAAACTTCCTTAAAAGAGGTATTGGAGAATTTGCAGGAGTTAGGATTACGGCTGGGGATGCGGCTTCCGCCCGCCCCGGTTTCTCCGATGTAATATAAAGAATCCTTTGGCCAAGATAGTTATCTCCGTTTCTCGATAGACTGAGACAATCCTATGCGACACCGAAAACGCGGTCGAAAGCTCGGACGAAACCCAAAGCATCAACGGGCCTTGTTGCGCTCTCTGGCGACGGCGCTGATTTTGACCGAACGCGACGCCGCCGACGAACCCAATAAACCGGATCATCCAGGCCGGATCATCACCACCTTGCAGAAGGCCAAAGAGGTCCGCCCTCTGGTCGAGCGGTGCATCACGATCGCCTGTCGGGCCTTGCCTCATCTGGAGGCAGCCCAAAAACTGGAAGCTCCGGCCCCACGCCATACCGAAGCCTGGCGGTCCTGGCGCAACAGCCCCCAGTGGCGCGAATGGAATCAGGCCATGGCCCCCGTCGTGGCCGCTCGCCGTCGAATCCTCAAACTCCTCGGCAATAAACAGGCCGTCCGAATCCTTTTCGACACCATTGCTCCCCGGATGGCCGATCGACCCGGCGGATATACCCGAATCCTTCGACTGGCCAAACCTCGAGTGGGCGACGCCGGAACGCGGGCCATTTTAGAGTTTGTCGGCAAACACGACCGAAAACGCAAAAAGACCGTGAAGCCCTCTTTTGAACCTGTGGCTGCGGAAGCCAAAAGCTCCGCTCCGGCAACTCCATCGTCTTCCGCCGTTCCGCCCACTTCGGAGCAGACAGCGTCCGAAGGCCCCTCCGCCTCATCCTAAGAGAGGGGTGAGAGGCGTCGGCAAGGGCGGAAGGGGGAGTCGGCTGGGTAAGTGGGACGCCTTCAGAGCCGCGCCCGCAAGCAAGCGGCTTTATCCAGACAGGCCCCAACCTTGTCGCCGTCTATTTTCCCGCTCACTTTATCCGGACCGGGGGCAATACATCCTAGCCCCCTCCATTCGATGGAATGGCGCCGGCGGCGCTGTTGCGGGGTTTAGGATGATGGGCAGTCGGCTTACTGCTTCTCCTTTGGCTGGCCTCGCCGGAGCGTAAAGGCCGTATAGTGCAGGCCGGTTTGGTCGTCCAGGATCATCGCCCCTCCTGGCGCCAGATATTGCTGCAAGACCTCAAAAGGCGGCAGGGGGTTTTTCTCCAAGGCGGCTTGCATGTTTTTCCAGAAGGGATTTTCCTGGGCCGCCTGGCGAAGCCGCTCTTTGGTCCCGTCCGACTGCACCAGATCGTACAGCCATCGCATTCCCTCTTCGGGCCGATTGAAACTGATCATCACCGGTTGATTGCCCGCCGCAGTCCGGGCGATCTTGGCGGCAATGAGTTTGAAGTCCAAGGCGTCGGCCAACGTCTCCTGCGGATTGTCCGCCTGGGCGATGATTTTCTCATACATGCTAGGCCGATCCGTAATCACCAGATAGTTTTGCACGATCCCCAGACAGGGTTCCGGCGGACGAGGCGGCTCCTGGGGGCCTAGCCCAATTTGTAGTCGGGGACGCCGAGGACGTTTTGGACGGGGAGACTCCTTCCCGGCCGGGGTCTCTGAAGTCGCCCCCTCGGAAGCCGGCGGTTTGACCTTCGGCTCAGGCGGTTGCGGCGGGATCACATGATAGTATTTGGCCATCCGGAACGATTCCGTTCGGATGACCTTCTCGTATTTCTTTGCTAATTTTTCCAGGGCTTCTTCGATCGGTTTGTTATCGTTCAGACGCAGCGCCCAGCACCAACTACTGCTTTGCAAACTGAGCGGCTCGTCGCGGTTGATGCGAGTAACATAGGTAATCCGACCGTCTAGGGCCGGCAGAATTTCTTTTTCCAGATCAATGCCCGTCTGGTCCAGCACCCGACGACGCAACTCCGTAGAGAACGCCCCTTCGCCCCGAAAACTGTCATACAGTTTGGTCAAGTTCGACAACGTGGTTTGGAACCGCCAATGAAAGGTGGTATAAGTCGCCGCATCCACCGGCACCCACGCTTCGGGCCGCACTTCTCCCGGCTCCAAAGCGATCATCTCTACAATGCCGCTCCGGGGATTGTCCAATAGAAGATGAAAATGCGTTACTTGATCGAACTGCCCCACATCATACGTCAAACTGCCCCCCATGCCCAAAACGCCGTCCAATCCCAACGCCGGCAGCGAAGCCGTAAAAAGTCGAACCTGAATGTTGTCCTGGCCGAGTTTGCGCAGCAGTCCAATCGGATCGAAATACCAGAACGCCTGCGCCGGCTGATCTTTGCCGCCCCGACAATGCTTCAAAACGGCCGCAAAATGTTCGTTGTCCGCCAGGGTTTTCTCGGCCCCGCCTTTCCAGGCCGTCAGAACCCCTTTCAATATCTCCAGTTCCGTACTGAGCAGCAGGCAACCATCTTTTTCGCAATACATGGCCCGCCGCCGCTCCGGTCCAAGACCGTCGTAAATCACCACTTTGGTATCTTCCACAGTCTGCTCCGACTTTTGCACGTTCGGTTGCTTTTCGACCGCCTCTGTCCCCTTGGCCAATAACTGCCGCACTCGGTCCATCTGCTCACCGGCCTCCAACAGAAGCACCGCACCCAACGGCCCTTGCTCCGGCGCTACCACCGCCACCACAACCTCCCCCTGGGGAATCTCCAACAGTTCCGGAAGCGACAGGCCGATCTGATCCTTCACCGAAGCTACCGCATCCACCACCGATCCATATACGTCTTGGATCAGGGGTTTCATTTGTGGGTCTTGGCTCATTCGGCCCATGGCCGTATTCATGAACCGCTTGGCCAATTCCGGGGCGTTGGGAACCCATAGCAGCAACACCGTATTGGGCGGGAGAAGTTTAACCGCCGAAGGCCGCCGAGCACCTGCCCCCTCGGCTGCTTCTGCACTCACCAGGTGCCCCAGGCTCCAGGCCCCTCCTGGCGAAGGCAATAAGGCTGAGAGGACCGCATGATCACCCAAAAAAGGAGGAAAAGAAACATCTTGGGAACTACCCCCGGGGATTCTCTGAGCCTCGGCTTTTCCCAGGAAAGAAGATTCAGAAGGAACAGGGGAAAAAGCCAAGTCTTTTTGAGGGCAATCTTCCCCCCCTAAGGTGGCTAAAACACTTCCTCCCCATACTCCCAACAACCCCACCACCAACCACACCATCCACCTGCATCGAAACCAACCCCAGGAGTTCATCTTTTGCTCCTTTCCATGAGGGAAGTAAATACAACCTAACGGGAAGTTAAAGCCACCTAAAAGTAGGGCATCTCCGCCTAGTTCCACCCCCAGTCCATCTTATTGTTCGCTCGACGCAGAAAAATCTTGCCCCCTGGAAGAAAAAAGTAACATTTCAGCCGAATGCAGTACCTTGTCACTGCCGCGTAAGCACCCAATCTAGGCTTCTTGCGGCCTCTACTTGGGAGAAATAACAACGTAGCCGCGTCCTAGGACGCTGGATTGAGAGCTTGCGCGGGAATGACTGTGCCGGGAAAATTCGCCTAAAATAAGCCACCGTTGCATTCGGCTAAAATGTTACCTTTTGCCATACTTCGCTCACCAAGTTCCTCAGCCGGCGGAACACCTCGACGAATGTTTTTCCATCCGGGCTGGCCGGTCCGGAGGCCATCTGGGCCAGCGGCGTCTGGTAGAAGCGGTCTTCGATGGCCTTGGCCTGGGCGGTGAATTCCTTCGGACGCTGCCAGGGGGATTTGTCGCCGGAGCGGATTCGGCCCAACACCCACGCCCAGTAGGCATCCAATTCCGCCTGATACACATGTCGGACCAGTTCGTAGTGATGGCTTCGGCAGTAGTCGTTTTCGGCGTTCGATTTGAGAGTTTGTTCCCTGTGTGGGTTAATGGTCGGCTGGATCCCATCCAGCGGCTGCGCCCGCCGAAGCCGCTCCAAGCTCCGGTACATGGAAAAATCTTCCGACTGGGCCAGCAGGTCGGCCAAGGCGGCCATCAGCCCTTTGTTCAGCTCGGCCAATTGTCCGATCCGTTCCGGCCCAGCTTTTCCCTGGCGCCAGGCTTCCATCTCCAGGGCCGCTTTCATCAGGCTTACCAGAATAGCCCGGTTGGCGATGGTTCGGCCCATATCCAGGGCATCCCGCCGCCAAAACGGGTTTTCCTGCCACTGGCCCGACAGATCCGCCAACCGCTCCAGCACCACCGGCGCCGATTCCAATGCAGGGCCGATCCGCTCATATTCTTTCCGAATCGCTTCCAGCCGGGCTGGAGAAAGCGTCGAAAAAGTACTCCCTTCAAGAATCCGAAACTGCGGTTCGCCAATGGAAATCCATCGGTGCCCGGTATGGCTCCAATGGACCGTTTGAGAAATTCGCAGGAAGTCCTTCCAAACGGCCTGCATCGGCTCGGCCAACTGGGCCGGATATCGGTTCCGGCAATACCGGGCTGTTGCCTGCGGCAGTTCTTCCACCGGCCGCCAACTGTTGGCCGCCAAATACTCCAGCAAAAAGGTATCGCTGTGCGAAATCTCCGACCAGACGGCCATGCCCAGGCATTTTTCATCCGCGGCGGCCATGCGCAACCGCTCCGCCAAAATCTCGTAATCTCCATGAATATCACTGTTCCGCGCATACGAATGAAAAATGCCGAACATCCACGGAAACCGCCCCAACAACTGCCAGTCCCGAAACGTTACCTTGTCGGCCGTGTCGGCCGTGTAGTCGAAGACGATCGTCTTGGTCGGGTCTAGTTCCGCCAAAAGCCGATGCACCTCTTCATCCTTCCACCAACTGATAAAATCCCAGCCGGCCAGAATCAGCGGCGCATCAGGATAATGTTGCCGAAGAATTTGCTGGATTTTTCGATAGGCGTACAGTTTCCGTTGAAGGTTTTCTCGCTGAGTGGCGCCGAAGGTTCGCTCGGCCAGGCCAATGGTGTGGAAAAGCCGGGGCGAACCGAACTCCCGAATGTGCGTTGCCGTCAGTTGCCAGTACGCCTCCCAAGCCCGAGGGTCTTCGATGTCCCAAACCTGGTGGGTCAGAAGCGAGTATCCGCTCTTTTGATCACGGGTAACAGGAAAATCAGGTCGATTCCGCAAAAAAGCGCTCGGCGTATGCGAATACCAGTGGGTCATCGTGCCGGTGTCTTCCGGGTGGAAAAGGCCCCGATCGAAGGCGTATTGGAGGACGGCTTTGCGGAGTTGACCTCGATAGCGGAGCGGCCAAAACGAAGTCCGGTCGTCGTAGGAGCGATCCACGCCGTCGGGGTCTTTGCCGTCGGTCGGCGGATAGGGCGTATCGGGAAACGCCCGCTGGAAAAGATCGTCCATCCCGATCCGAAGCATAAAGAGGTTAAAGCGTTTTTTCACCAGCCAGTCGATCTCCCGTTTCCAGTCTTCCAGGTCCCAGTGCTCGGCCTGGAAACGGTGCAGCCCCCGATGGGCGAAATAGCGGAGGCCTCGGTAGGAGAAATGGGGTTTTTCCGTGATGTCGATCTGGTCGAAGGGAATGGTAGGCTTTTTAGGAATCACATCGCCGTCCCAGAAATACTCCACCCCGGCTTGCCGACGGAAGAAATCATATACGGCATACAAGGTGGATCGGCCGCTGCCGCCCGCAAGGACAAGGTAGCGCCGGTCTTGGCCCCTCACGCCCACGATCCGATAAGCGTCCGTCCCATAGGCGATACCCAGGGATTCTATGGCCCCGTCCAGAATCAACCGGTGGACCAGCGGATGGACGGCGTCGGAGCCGATCAGCACCAGATCGCCCTCCGGGAGCCGGTCTTCTTTCTTCCCCTGCCAGACGAGCACCTTCAGCGGCTGATCGGTTACCTTTTGCCAAAAGTTGGCAAACTCCTGGGCGGCAATTTGGTAAGCCTTTTCGCCATCCGGCGGCGTCAGAACGGTAATCGCCGACTCTAGCGGCGAAGGAGCTATCCCCAGCAGAAAAGTAATCAAAAGAACATTCGTATTCATAAGTACATTTCTCCCTCGAAAAACGGAACGTCCCGCGCCATATGGCTGGCTTCAAGGAGAAGCAGCTCGGCCGGGAAAACACAGGTTCTCTTTGACCGGTGGTTACTTTTGTATCGGCTGGTTCAAGGCGTCCCGGGGATCTTCCAGGACAAAATGGTCTGCCAGTTTTTCGCGCACCAGGTCGGCCAATTCCGGCAGGTCATATACCTCCAACGCCCCGTGCACCAGGTTGACCAGTGGGATTTTGTTGTAGCCCAGTTCCACGCCGTTGGTCCAGGAAACCAGCGGCCGAACCAGTTTGACCGCCGAAAATAGCTCCGGCTCCAGGGCGGCCGCATGAAGGGCGCTAGCGCCCAGATACCCAACAGCCGCCAGTTCGACCGCCTTGGCCGGTTGCTGGCCGCCTGGAGCAGCACCCAGCCGACCTTGCAGCCACCGGGCGCAAATCAAAATATCCTCCGTGCGCATGCCCACATAGGATCGGCCCAAGAGATAGGCCAGATAGAAATCCTGGCCGTCCGGTCCGTACAATTCCTTGGAAAAATATCGTTGGACGCCGGACTGAGTTTCGCCTATGCCCCGCAGATCGACGGCCAAGACCATCGTACCAGCCCGGACCAGGGTTTCGATGGGGCCGCCGGGTTGGGCGTGCGCCTGCTTGCCATCTTCATGGACGTACACGACGGCAGCTTTCGGCCCCTCGCCCGCCGGAACAAACAGAAGAGCCGGCAGATAGATGCCCTTTTCCGGCTGGAACAAAATCTTTTCGATCTGGTAGCCGTCCCGTTTCACCACGTCCCGCTGGAGCACCTGGGGAGCAGGCAGTTCCGCCAATGGTCGGACGCCGGCAATTTGGCGAACCCGTTGCAACAGTTCCGGTCGGGGCGTTTCGGCCCAGAGTTTTTTCCTCTGTTCGGCCAATTGCCGGGCGTAGTCCCGGTTCAGGTCATAGACCGACCGTGCACCCGGCAGCAGCATCACTTCGCCCTCCGGCGTGCATTGCAGGTCTTGTTTGGTGGGCACATCCATGTCCTTTGGCTCAAAGACCGCCTCTTCCCGGCCAGCCAACCATCGGAGCATCCACCGGACTGCTGCCTCTCGCAATTGCACCGAAAAGCCGTGTTTTTCATCCGTCTCGGCCAATTCCATGCGTTCCGGATAGCCCAGGCGGCCGTAGAGGCGTTTGGCCATCCGAAAACTCATCCAGGCGTCTTCGACGTTGAAATAATCCTGGGTGGCGGCCAGGATCAGCGTCGGCTGCGGCGCCCGCATCATGCAATAGTCTGCATGGTCCATGCCGATGGCCAATTGGCCGAAGATGTTCTGCTCGGCGTCTTGGGGGCCGTTGGTTTTCAATAAACGTCCGTACAGACTGCATAGATAGCACCCGGGAGCGGCCGCCCACACCCGGCTGTCCAGGGCCATCAGATACGCCGTCTGCGTACCGCCGCCGCTAATGCCAGTGGCCCCAATCCGCTTCGGATCCACATCGGGCCGGGATTGCAGGTAATCGACCGCCCGCATGGCATCCCAGATTTCAAACTGGGCGGTATTTCGGCCCAATAGGATGCTACCTTTGCCGATCATTGTATGCGCGGCAGTGCCCCACAGGGTGAACTTGCCATCCGGGTCCCGCCATTGGTGGCGTTCGCCCTGGTCGATCGGATCGAAGGCCAAACAGGCCACGCCGTTCAGCGCCATCAGGGCCGACGCCCCCGCATAGGCCGAGTAGGCTTTTGCCTCGTTGGAATGCCCACAGGAAAGCACCACGCCCGGATACGGCGGTTTGAACCGCTCCGGATCGGGTAAAAACAGGGCGGCGGTTACATAATGGTTCGGCTGGCTTTCAAAGATGACCTTTTCCAGCCGATAGCCCCGACGCTTCTGCTGGCCCACTATCTTGGCATTCAGCGGCGGACGCTGTTCCGGCAGGCCGCCGATCCGCCGGATGAATTCCTTTTTGAGATGTTCCTGATAGGCGGCGATCTGTTCGGGCGTTTTTCTGGCCTCGTAGTCTTGCAGCCATTTCTTCTCCGCCTCGGCGACTTGGGCCAGCAGGTACTGGGTCATCATTTCGCCCGGTTTTTCCAGCTCGGCCAGGCCGGCCAACACAGCCAGCTCATCCGGCTTGGCCGGTTTGCTTGGTCCCTGGGCCGCCGGTTTGGGCGAGGAGGCCGCCGGTTTCGCCGGTGCTGCCGACGGTTTGGCAGGCTCTGCCGCATCACCGCTGACCAGTCCAGTGAACACGAAAAGACACCCCAGAAGACGTTTCCACCCCATTATCGTTCCGGTAACTTCCCATCGCATGAAAAAGTCTCCTTATTGGAAAAAGGAATCTGACGCCTAGGATATTCATAGGATATGTCAACCCGGCGGGGAAAACAATCTTCGCTGTCTCTCGAAGAGATGGTTTGGGCGGCAGAATTACCGCCCAATTTAACCGAGGCCGCGTTGACGGAGGGATTCGTAGAACAAAACGGCGGCGGCTACAGAGATATTCAGGCTGTCCGCCTGTCCGCACATGGGCAAACGGATCGCCTGTATATCTGGCCCGGTCCAGACCGCCGAGAGACCTTGCGCCTCGCTGCCCAGTACAATGGCCGATGGAGGACGAAGTTCGGCTTCGGTGTACAAAATAGTCCCCTCCACCCGGGCCGCATACATCCGGATTTCCTGCCGCCGGAGCCAACCGAGCACCTGCTGACTGGTGCCGATGGCAATCGGCATGGTAAACACACAGCCCAGGCTGGCCCGGATCGTATTGGGGTTCCAAAGATCGACCGGGCAGTCGGCCAAAAGGACCGCTGATATTCCGGCGGCGTCCGCACTGCGGAGCACTGCTCCGATATTGCCCGGTTTTTCCACCCCCTCCAAGACGGCCACCACCGGTCGGTCGGGCAAAACCAGGTCTTCCAGGCGGCGGGAGGGTATCTCGGCCACTGCCACCAGGCCCTCCTGTCGCTGGCCGTAGGCCAGCTTTTCCATCACCGCTGGGCTAACCTGCCAAAGGGGGGTGCCGGTAGCCGCCCAAAGCTCTAAAACCTGTTGGAGTTGGCCAGAATCCGCCTTCTGAGGGCAGAAAAACCCCTCAACTAGGTGGATGCTGGACCGGATCGCCCGGCTTATTTCCCGGAGGCCGTCGATCAGCATTCGCCCCTGTTTTCGGCGATGATGGCCGGATCGAAGGCGAAGGGCGGCTTTAATGCGGGGATTGTGGGGACTGGTAATCTCTGGCATTTTCGGCTTGTTTTCTCCCTCTAATGAGTGATCGGAAGATGCCCCTCATGGATAGGAGAACCTTTTGTTTCTCATTTGGAGCTAGAACACATCCCCACAATAAGGGGGGTTCAAGATCGAGTTTCTCCGTGCCAATCGCTTTGGAGAGCAAAACCTTTTGTTTTTATGAGGAAGGCCCCTTGTCGATCCGATTTTCTTGCATTACACTGTAATTTTCCTTCCTGCACACTTCCTGCCAATAGGATGGATGGATAAAACATGGAAAAGACCTATATGGCCCAACCTGGGGAACTCAAAACCCGTTGGTGGCTGGTGGATGCCCAAGGGAAGATCGTCGGCCGATTGGCCAGCGATCTTGCCATGATTTTGATGGGCAAACACCGCCCTGAATATACCCCCCATGTGGATACTGGGGATTATGTGGTAGTGATTAACGCGGAGAAGGTGGTGTTTACCGGCAAGAAGTGGGAGCAGAAAGAATACGCCTGGTACACCGGCCATCCAAGGCAACATCGGGAGACGGCGGCCAAGCGGCGAGAACGGCATCCGACGAAGATACTCACCGAGGCGGTGCGCCGGATGCTGCCGAAAAACAAGCTGGCCTATAAAATGCTTCAAAAACTCAAAGTGTATGCGGGGCCAGAACATCCCCATCAGGCCCAGCAACCGGAGTTGATCGAGCTGAGCAAGCGGCGTGGCGTGCTGACGCTGAAGCCGGTCGCTTCGCCTGCTTCCTGAAGGACAAGAGAAAACGCCGGTTTAGAAAGTTTTTCCTACGTGATTTAGAGATTGATTTCCATAGAGTTAGGGTCCAAGAACATGACAGAGACGCCTGTGAGCACCAATGAATATGTAGCCACGGGACGCCGGAAGACGGCCATTGTGCGGGTCCGAATGCGTCCGGGGCAAGGCCAGATTTTGATCAACGGCCAAGCCTACCAGGAGTATTTCCCCGGGGACCACCATCATAAGGCGGTTATTAGCCCGTTTGAAGTTACCGGCACGGTGGGGCAGTTCGACGTGCGAGCCCGGGCCATTGGGGGCGGAATGACCGGTCAGGCCGACGCCCTCCGACTTGGCATCGCCCGCGCGTTAAAACTCTACAACCACGACTTCTATCCGATTTTGCGAGAAGCAGGGCTCCTGACCCGCGACCCCCGCAAGAAGGAACGAAAGAAATACGGTCTGCACGGCGCTCGTCGCGGCACCCAGTTCTCGAAGCGATAAACATCCCACTCCTGGACGGAATGGAAACGAAAAGGGCCGGATGGCAGAATATGGGCCATCCGGCTTTTTTATTTTGGTTTCGGATTCGGTGAACTGGGGGGCGGTTCATTCGGACGACCAGGTCGTCGCCCTGGGGCTGGCCTTCCGACGCCGGACACGTCTGAGATCGGCCGCCGTCGTCCCGGCTGTTCGGGCCGACGCTGTACAGGATCACCCCCTCTTCCGTTAACATGTTACACCTATTCCGTTTTCAGGCACTTATTGCCCAAAGCATCCTTTTGGCTGTATGTTTGACTTGTACCTGGCAATTGCCGAAAGTGTTCTCTTGCCAAACAATACCTAGACGAAGCAATAATGTATCTTGGCCTCCAGAAAGTACGAAAATAGGCCGTCTCCGGGGCATTAGGATGTTATGATCCCTGGAAAGGGGGCCACAACCCTTTCTTGACCGCAACAAAGGGGAATGAGAGAATACCTCAAAAGTATGGCGGTAAAGAGGCGATGACGTTTTTAAATGGGAGTCTATTGGCTGGGTTGGGACTTATTGCCGTGCCGATTTTGCTGCATTTGCTTCTGCGGCGTCGGCCTCGGCGGGTGGAGTTTCCGGCCATTCAGTTTGTGCGTCAGCGGCAATTGCCGCAAAAGCGTCGGCTCCGGATTCGTCATTGGTTGCTTTTGGCGCTGCGGATCGGGGTGATTGGGGTGTTGTCGTTGGCGCTGGCCAGGCCGAGCGTGATCTTTTCCGGCGATTGGGCGTTGCAAGAAGAGCCGGTGGCCGCCGTCTTGATCTTCGATACCTCGGTGCGGATGGACTATCGGCATGAGAACCAGACTCGTTTGGAGTTGGCCAAGGAGCTGGCCGCCTGGCTTTTGGCCGAGCTGCCCCAGCAGAGCGAAGTGGCCGTGCTTTCCAGCCGCGGCGGCCCGGCGGCGTTCGAGGTGGATCGGGCTTCGGCGCGGGATCGCATTCGTCGGTTGGAGAGCGGCGCCGACAGTCTCGCCCTACCGGCCGTCATCCGTCGAGCTTGGGAACTCTTGCAAACGAGCGACAAGCGGCTCCGGGAGATATACATTTTTACCGATCTTGCTCGCTCCGCTTGGCCCGTAGAAGGTTTCGCCCAACTCCGCCCCCAATTGGAAACCGCCCTTGGATTAAGCGTTTATGTGCTTGATGTCGGCGTGCAAGAGCCGAAGGATTTCGCCCTCGATGCGCTCCGACTGCCTCGCCAAATCCTTTCCAGTCGGGGCGAACTAGTCGTTCAAACCCATGTCCGGGCGATTGGCATCAACGGCGATTGCACCGTACAACTGGACCTGCTGACCCCAGACCCGGCGACCGGCCGACGCAGCTTGCAAAAACGCGAAGAGAAACTTTGCCAACTGCAAGCAGATCAGGCGCAGGAAGTGGTCTTTCGGCTCCGTGGACTTTCCACCGGGGTGCATCAGGGGCAAGTGCGGATCGTCGGCGGCGACGCTTTGCCGGCCAATGATATACGTTATTTTACCTTTGAAGTAAAACCGCCGTGGCAATTGCTCCTGGCGGCGCCAGAGGCGGCGCATTTGGCGCCGGCCTTTGTCGCTGAGGCGTTGGCCCCCCGGGAGTTTCGCCTCACGGGCCAGGCCCGCTATGAGTGCCGGTTGATCCGACAGGACCAGTTGGCCGAGACGGACCTGGCCCCGTATGCGGCCATCCTGCTTTTGGACCCGAAACCGTTGGAGGAGGCCCTGTGGCAGAAGTTGGCCGGTTATACGGCCGACGGCCGCGGACTGGCCGTCTGTTTGGGACGAAACGCGGAACCGATCGACAGTTTCCAAACCCCCTCGGCCCAAACCCTCCTGCCCGCCGCACTCCGGATGCAGGTGCGTCGGCCCGATTTCGACGTTTTTCTTGCCCCGGCGGATCGACAACATCCGCTGCTGGCCGAGTTCCGCCGCATGTCGGGCGCCACGCCCTGGGACGCCTTCCCGGTGCTCTGTTATTGGCAACTGGGGGAGTTGGCCAAGGGGGTCAACGTGATCATCCCCTATAGCGACGGTCGGCCCGCCGTGCTGGAACGGACGGTGGGCAAAGGCCGGGTTCTCACCCTCACTACCCCGCTTACCGACGATACCAACCACGACCCGTGGAATCTCCTGCCAGTAGGCGATGCCTGGCCCTATCTGATCCTAGTAAACGAAATGGCCGCCTACCTCGTCGGCGCCAGCGAACAACAGCTCAACTACACCGTCGGCCAAACGGTAGTCCTTAAAGTCGAGAAGGACGGCGCACGTCGCAGCTACGTCGTTACCGCCCCAGACGGCATGACATTTACCGTCCAAACCGAAGGCCCCCAAAACCAACTGGTGATTAGCGCTCCCACACTGCCGGGAAATTACCGCGTGCAGGCCGGCAGCGGCCAGGATAGCCCAGATACCGGCTTCAGCCTGAATCTGGCGCCGGAACAAACCCGTCTGGACCGGATCAGCCCAGAAGAGTTGAACGAACTATTAGGAGCGAAAAACCTCCGCCTGGCCCGCAGTCGGCAGGAAATCAACCGGCATGTGAGCCTGGGCCGGGTCGGCCAGGAACTGTTTCCCCTGCTCATCGGCCTGGTTGCCTGCCTGTGGGGCGCCGAACTGTTGGCAGCCAATCGGTTTTATAAAGATTAACCAAAGGAAAGAAAGGAACATTTCCCCCGCATGGAGGAACCTGTCATTCCCGAAAGCAGGAATCCCCAACAATGTCATTCCCGAAAGGGCGCTCCCAACAATGTCATTCCCGCTCTAGCGGCAGTCCAGGGGCCTTTGTGTCTGCTTTCTAACGTCCCTTTTGCCTTTTCAGGGATTACAGAGTAGCAGGTTCACGGCTGGGGCCTAGCTTGTGTGGGGATGACAAGAAAGAGGAATTCTCTATTCGGCGGAAGAGGTATCTATTCGACTAACCTGTTACGAGTATGGTCAGTTTAACCTGGGATCCAGTCGGTGGTTGGTGGGGGTTGGCGGCCCTGGTGGTGGGGCTGTTGGCCCTATTGCCTTGGGGACCGCCCCGAAGCAAAACAGCCGGCCGACGCCGCTTCATCCTCCTCGCCCTCCGATTGGCAACGTTCGTGCTGTTGCTTTTGGCCTGGCTTCGGCCCACGTTAGTTTATACCCAATGGAAACAGCAGCCAGCCACCGTGGCGCTATTGGCCGACAAATCCCGCAGCATGTCGATCCCCGACGGCATTGGCGGCCAAACCCGTTACGAACTCCTCCGTCAGACGCTCGAGGAATCCAAGGCTCCCCTTCGCACCTTGGCCGAGCAGTTTGAACTGAAAGCCTACGCCTTCGACGCTCAGTTGCAGCCCCTCCAGGCGGCTGACGGCCAGGTTTTCCTGCCGGAAACGCCCGACGGCAATCAAACCGCCCTGGGCGCGGTGTTGGACGACCTACTGCAACAAGAGGCGGGCAAACGCCTCTTAGGCGTCCTGCTTCTAAGCGACGGCGTCCAGCAGGCCCGTCCGCCCAGGGACCTGCCGGTCCAGACAGCCGCCGCCCGACTAAAGGCCCAGGGCATCCCGCTTTATACGTTTCCGATCGGCCAGTCTCGCGGCCTGGGCCAGGCCCAAGATGTGCGTCTTTCTTCCCTACGCTGCAACCCGACCGTCTTTGTTAAAAACGAACTGAGCGTCTCGGCCGACCTGGAAGCCTACGGTTATGTCCACCGGACGCTGGTGGTGCAGATGCTTTTTGAGACCCGGCCCGGCCAACTGGAAGAAGTGGCCCGAAAAGAAGTCGAAATCCAAGCGGCGGGCGACCGGATTCCGATCGACTTCCTCTATGTCCCGGAAACGCCCGGCGATTATAAGGTGGTGCTTCGGGCGGCGCCGCAATCTGGAGAACTGATTACTACCAATAATGAAATGAGCACCTTTGTACGGGTGCTTAAAGGCGGGATCAACGTCTTGTATCTGGAGGGCCAGGTGCGGGTCGAAAGCCGATTCATCCTCCATGCCCTTCAGGCGGCGCCGAACGTGCAGGTCGATTTTTATCGAATTCGGCGGGACCCCAGTGTACCGATCGACCGAGGCCCTACCGCCGCCTTCGTCCGCCCGGGCAATCTGGACCTGGCCGAGGCCTTCCGACCCGGCAAATACGACGTCTATATCCTGGGCGATCTGGATTCGGCGGCCTTTCGTCCGGAAGAGTTGGCTCAATTGACCGAGGCCGTCTCCCAGCGGGCAGGTCTGTTGATGCTGGGCGGTTTTCATACTTTTGCACCGGGCGGCTACGGACAAACGCCGCTTGCCAAGGTGCTGCCTGTACAAATGGATCGGTTCGGCCGGCAGGGGTTTGAGGAAAAAATACGGGAAGATATGCACATCCCAGGGCCGATCCGCTTGTTGCCTACGCCGGTGGGCCAACGGGCCTCGCCCATGCGACTGGTCGCCGACCCGCAGGAAAATCTCAAAGCCTGGAACCAGTTGCCGCCCTTGGAAGGAATCAATCGCCTGGGTACTCCCGCCCCCGGCGCCCTGGTCTGGGCGACTGATGAGGCAAACCATCCGGTGCTGGCGGCACACGCCTTTGGCGGCGGTCGAGTGCTGGCCTTTGCCGCCGATAGCACCTGGCGATGGCCGATGCACGGCTTTCAAGACCAACATCGCCGATTCTGGCGACAGATGATCCTCTGGCTAGCTCAGGCCGACGAAGCGACGCAATCGGATCTCTGGATCAAGTTGGCCCAACGCCGCTTTGCCCCCGGCGACCGGGTGGAATTCCAATTGGGCGTCAATGACCCCGGAGGACAGCCAATCCGCCAAGCCCAATTCCAGGCCGAAGTTCAGTTGCCCAATGGCCGCACCGAACAGGTCCCCCTTGTCGCCGGCCAGGATGGCTGGCAAGGGGCCTTCTTGCAGACCGAACAACCGGGCGATTACACCCTGCGGGCCGCCGCCAAATTGCCCGACGGCCAAGAGATCGTCAGCACCGCCCGCTTTCTGGTCTTCGAGCAGGACCTGGAATTGGACCTGGCCGCCGCCGACATCGGAACCATGGAAACCATCGCGGCCATGACCGGCGGCGAATCGCTTGCGCCGGAACAATTGCCCAACCTGCTAGAGAAACTTTTACGCGAAACCAGCTCCTTGCAGGTCGAACAGGTCCGCAAACAAACCCTCTGGGACACCTGGCCCTTCTTGCTCCTATTTGTCGGCCTCTTAGGCGCAGAATGGTACCTACGCAAACGCTGGGGATTGGTGTAAACCTCTCGCCTCATTCCCGCGTAACCGGGAAGCTAGACCCCCGAGAGATCCCTCCGCGTAGCCCTCTGGCATAGGACCGGGACCGGCTTCTATCCCTGCTTTCGCGGAGATGACCAGCAGGGAGGGCTTGTTCGCCTCCAAGCACTATCCACCTCACGGCCCCAGAGAGTGTCTATTTTTCCGGCCAGCGGAGTCGGCCTAAAAGCACGCTGCCGTCGCCGCCGCGTGGATCCGGGCGGGTGCGGTTGCTGGTCCGGTGCTCATAGATGTATTCGCCGACGGTAATCCACCACTCCCGCTCCGTGATCTGGGCGGCGCCGAAGTTGCCCATCTGGGCGCCTCGTTCGGGCAGGACCACTTTTTCCGTGGCCCGCAGCACGCACAGCTTTTCCGGATCCACCCGCCCGATAAACAGCGGCGCCCGATGCCGCATAATATGGTCGTTCTGCGCCCCTCGGCGGGTATAGACCAGATACAACTGGTCGCCGCACGAAACCCAGTGCTGCTGGGTGTTGTAGCTGCCCAGGTCTGTGCCGTCGTCAAAGGTCCACGGCCGGATCGGTTCCCAGTGCAGTCCGTCTTTGCTCCGGGTTACATAGCCGCGCAGGTCGTGGCGGATCGTAAGATAATACCACGGCCCGCATTGGATGATCGACGGTTCGCACAGGCCGCGCACCTCGTTCAGGTGGAGTTCATCGCCGTGCTCTTGGTAGATGATCTTTTGTCCGTCAAATCGACATCGGAACACCGTAACCGAAGAAGGCGCATCCGCTCGGGGGCCAAAATAGATGGGCAGCAGCAGGCTTCCGTCCGGTTCCACCAGCCGCTGAGAGCAGGCGCAGCGAGCGAAGAATTTGAATTTTTCCGGCGCCTCCAAGCTTTGCCAGCGGCTGAGCCAGCGATCCGTCTTGGGATCGTAGATGGCGTAGGCGGTGCCGGTGGGGCGATCCCAAAGTTGCCGGCCTTGCCGATCGTAATAGATCGACGCCCCAATGGCCAAAAGTTTACCAGTCTGCGGATGGTAGCCGGGCGTTACATCGCATACAGCAAAATTGCTGCCATCCGGCTGCCGGACCCAGGCCAGTTCCGGTATTTCCACCGGGCCTTTCCAGGTTTTGCCCAGGTCGTCGGTCCGCATGAAATAAAGTCCGGAGTAGTGATCGTCGGCCACGAGGTGTTTTTGCAGGGTGAGGATGACGGCCGGCAGGCCGTTTTGGCCGGCGCCCGGCACTGCCGCCGCCCGAGGATGAAACCACAGATACTCCGGGCTTAACTCCTGATAGATGGTTTCCATTCGGACCAGCGGCGGCCGACTGTTCCACGCTGTTTTCTCCGCCCGCAGGGGCGGCGGTACCTTTTCCATTTCTGAGTCCGGCGCCGCCAGCACCTGCCGGAGTACTTCCAGGATGGGCAGGTCGGTCATCGGCGCCGCCCAGCAGTAGTCGTCTTGGTAGCCTTCTTTCCAACATTGGTCGGTCGGGATGTAGCCGGGCGCTCCGTCGCCGAAACCGGCTACCATGACGAACGAATCGGGCCGAAGCCGCTGGGCGGCCAATTGATAGCCCACAAAACTTTCCGCCGGCAAGATGACAAACATCGCCTGCCCCCCGTTGAAATCCAGGCAGGGCACGTCGATCGGTCGGCCTGCTGCGACCCGCTCCCGCCAGCTTAGCCCCAAAGCCGCCGAAATCCGCTCCCATCGGCTGGCCTTCTCATCGGCCAGGATTTCCTTCATCTTCGGGATGGTAAACTTACCTTCGTCCCTCGGGGCCAAATAGAGCGGCGAAGAACGAAAGTCCACCTTCTCCAAAGGATACCGCTTAGTGTCTTTCCAGGCGGCCAGCATGGCCTGGTAGAGCCGATCGGCCAACACGGGCCGATTGGCCGGGTCCCCGTTATTGTATTTACCGGCCGTCGTGTCGCCCGCACAACCGGTAAAATAAATCTGAAACGCTTCCGGATCGTCTTTTTGGCGTCGGGCGCGGGCCATGCCCGGAAAATCCGCCGACACCTGCCCCCGACCATAGTAGCTCATCGGATGCACGGCATAACAACTCCAGGCCAGCACTGCCTTGTCGCCGTCCCAAAGACTCAGGGTTTTCAGCCAGGGGTCGATTTCGCCTTCCGGCTCTTTGCCGTACTGATCGCCGCTAGCACTACTGCGTCCCCAGTGCACCCGGCCTTCCGGGGTTACAATCCGGCGGTTGGAGGCGATTTTTTCCACCTTGGCCTGTCCCAGACCCAGGTGGGTAACCCGGCGAGGTTTCTTAAGAGATTCTTTCAAGGCTTTGGCCGTCCGCTGGATCGCCTCTTCGTGAAACTGGGGATCGCAATTCCAGCCTTTTTTGCCTATCCCGTCCAAAAGCTCCTGCGCCCGCAGATCGCAGATCGGGGCGTCGTGCTGATGCACCGTGGCCAAAAAGACCCGTTGCCGGGTAGTGCCGGCGGCCTCGGCCAATACCTCCCGCCACCGATCATACGAGTTGTTGTTGCACTGGCACCAATCCAGAGCGACCACCACGATGGGAAATGCGGCGGCTTTTCCCCGAGGCAACGGTTGCAATGGCTCGGCCGACCCTTCGGCCTGGCCCGCTTGTTTCGAGCCGGGCTGCCCCAGGGCCGGTTGCTTCGAAACTGCTTGTTCCGTGCCGGTTTGCTGCGGTTGCTTTTGTGCGGAAGGATTCCCTTTTACCCCGACTGGCCGGAGCACAAACCCCTTGGCCCACAGGGGATCGACGATTTCCTTCGCGTCGGCCACTCCGCCGCCCATACAGGCATGACCGATCGGAATGGTAATCTCGGCCTCAAAGGTGCAAACTTCCCAAACCCACTGACCCGATTCGGCGCCGCCGCCCTGAGGGGAATCGGCCGTCCGAGCGATCCTCTCCGACGTGCAAAACACACCCCATACGGCCATCACCGCCCCGGCCAGGAACATGCGGAAACAAAACTTCATTTCAAGCTTCTCCTCTGGCGGAAGACATGAGGGAAAACATATAAGAGACTCTAAGAAAACGAAGCCCCAAAAGATTCGACTATTCCCCTACCGTGGAGGAACTGGGCAGGAAAGGCCGTTTTGTTAAGACTCTCTGAGAATAAAAGGATACTCGCTCGATCAAAAGGTGCAACAGTCGGGACGCCGGATTCCGCCCGGCTTCGACCACCGGGCAAGCTGGCGGTGCGCCGCAGTGCCACCCCCAGACCGGCGCCCGGTCCGCCGGAGGCAGCCAGCCCCCACTACTGGCCGCACGCCATGGCATTCTCCAAAAAGTTTTACTTCTCTTCCAATGTGATGTCGAAAGTTTTGGAACGTTCGCCGGCGCTGAGGCTGAGTTTCAACGGGGAGGTAGTAGGATTGGTGTAACGGGCAGGCACGGCAAGATTGTCGGCGGCAGCCGATTTGGCGGGCGAAAGGTCGGCAATCGGCGCCTTGAACGCACTGACCGTGACCACATAGTCGCCCGGCAGGAGTCCTTGGATTGTCTCGGACGTCATGGCCACGTATCGGCCGTTTGAGTCGATTTTTCCCATCCCGGATCGGCCTTTTTGCGAGTCCACCGGCAGGAAAGTAACCGTCCCGCTGGTGAGCGGTTTGCCTTGGTAGGTAACCGTACCGGAAACGTACACGGTCTGTGGCCCCGATTTGCCGCAGCCGGCAAGCCCTCCGCTCACCCCCAGGACTACCAACAGCAGAGCGCCTAAGGCTTTTGCCCACCGGATTCCTTCAACACGGCATAGGCGGATCGGGTTGAAATTAGGAAAACGTAGCATCATAGCAGGACCTTTCTCAAAACGTCCTTTTCGAGATTCTACGGAGGGAACCAACGTCGGGAAAGCAAGTGTTTTGGGAAGACGTTTTTGTGCTGGAGGGGCACATGGCAGGATCGGCTTGATATATACAGAAGTTCACCATGTGCCGCTGGTCACCGGTTCGCCGCCGCTGCGGGTGCCCAGGTAGGCCAGGGTTTTCAGATCGATCATGTCGCTTAAAAAATGGACCGAGCCGTCTGCAAAGGCGAACGTCGCCCCGCCCGGATGGGCGCTGCTCCAGCCTTGGTGGTAGTATCCATAAGTATCCAGGTCTCGTCCGGGGCCGTTGATCCCATAGACGGTGGTCCCCAGGCTGTAGGGGTCCATCCAGAAGTAGAAGGTGCTCCGGGGGATGCCGCCGGCGGTCTTGGATTTCTCGATTCGCTGTTCGCCGACTAACAGGGTGTTCGAGGTGCCGTCGGTTACATCGCCGATTCGGGCGCAGGTGGCCCGGTGGGCAAACATGCCGACGCCGGCACCCAGCAGGTCGCTGCCGATCCAGGAACCTCGGCCGTTTTGATTATCTTTGATGCAAGGGCAGACGCCGCCGGAGCACAGGCCGCAGCAGTATGGCTCTGTTTGGCCCACCGAGGTAGGGCCGCCGCTGCCGAAGTAATTCGCTACCGCGGCTTCAAACCCGTTGGCATCATAGGTATAGGCCCAATGAGGGCTAACGATTCTTTGCAGTCGGCCAGCCATCGGGTCGCTGGGGCAGTTGAACGTGGCGATAATGGTCCGCTGGGCCGCAAGCGACTTAAACTGGCTAATCCAGGAAGCAGGCGGCGGCCCGCTCTGATTCAAAAAACAAGGGACCATCTGCCGATTAATCTCGTCATAGACCGCCTGCTGCTCCATAAAGGGGAGGATAAAGCTGCGCCAGTTGAAGGCCCCAGGCCCGGTGCTGCCGGGAAGTCCGTTGGAGGAATCGTAGCTGCCGCCGTAGGGAAAGACCCGATGGGCGGACAAGTAGTTGTGCAAGGCCAAGCCGATCTGCTTGAGGTTATTGGTGCATTGCATCCGGCGGGCCGCCTCCCGGGCCGCCTGCACGGCCGGTAGTAGCAGCGCTATCAAGATGCCAATAATGGCAATGACCACCAAAAGTTCCACTAGCGTGAAACCATGTAGCGCCGGGCGGAAGGTGTTATACTTCCGCCCAGGGGCAGAAAAAGTGAACTTGTGTTGTCCTTGGCGGAGACCGACGTAGTTGCCGGTGTCGAAGGCCAATCGCCGCCGCCAGGTTCCGCTGGTCTTTTCGGTTCCGTGACTGCCCATAACACCTCCTTTGGTCCAGAGACCCTCTTTAGGAAAGCGGCCTCGGGGAAACCAACACTTTAATATATACTTTTGAGCAGTCTGCTGCCTTGCCGAAGGCGGAACGGCTCTGGCCGTTAGCCAACCCGAACTTTTCGCCGCCAGGCCAGCCACAAAAAGCCCACCGCTCCGGCAGCCAGCAAGACCAAGCTAGTCGGTTCCGGCACCACACTATACAGGACAAAGTTGTCGATCCGCACAGCCTGTGCGTAGGAATCCTCAAACACGCCGAAGGCCGTAACCCTGCCCAGCGGAAGTGCGGGAACCGAAGCCCCCACCCCCAACACGCTACCGGGCACAAAATTCAATTGTTTCCACGCGGCCGTGGTCAAATCCAATTCCAAAAGACGCCAGCCGGGATCAGCGCCGTCGGCCACCCAACTAGCATCCTGCTCGGTAACGTACCAACCCATGCCCTCGATTCGCACCGCCAGCTTAAGCGTAAGAGGATCATTCGCCGGATACCATGTGTACCAACGGGCTGCCGTGGGCCGATGGGCCGGCGGAAGCGCATACTCCTCCGTCCAAACAATCATCGGCTGGCCCGAAATCCCTTCCCCGTATGTGTATCCATTTTGGGAGCTATTTGCCGGGTTAGAATTGACCGCCGTTACATTGGGAATACTTGCCCATGCGGCAACGTGCGCCATGTTACCTACTGGAGTTTCACTCCCATCGTTTCCCATGTGCTGGCGCCAAGCGACGGTGGACAAAGGCTGTGAGGTGCCCGTATTATTCGGGAAGAACTCGGCATAGATCGTGGTGCCGGTGATGGTGTTGGCCACCAGATTATCGAACTTGGTACCGGCCCCGCCGGAACGGATATAAAGCGAGTTCCAGGTGCTGGGATGTTGGGCGCCGCTGTCCATAGTGAGAAGCTCGAGGTTTTTATCGGTAAGCACTTGGCGCCACGTGGTTTCCCCGTCGGTGAGGTTTTTTACCAGCAGGGTGCCGGCGCCGTTGCCGCCGTTGGCCGCTACATTGGCCACCAAGCGGACCCGATACCAATCGGTCGATTCGTCGTTGGGACCCAAAGAGGCGGGATAAATCGTCCCCTGTTTTGCCCCGCGAATGATGAATCCGTATCCAGAATAGACCCAAATGCCCAGTTGGGGGCCGAGCCGTCCGGTAGTCCCAGCCGCCAGATCCTTGCCCAGGGCAAACGTGGCCGTGTCGTCGGTGCTTGGCAGCACATCAAATTCCATCACCACCAGGGAATCGTACGGTCCGTAGGTGTTAAAGGAGAAATTGGCGTTGTTGGTGCGGGCCGACTGCTCAAAACCGGTTACTACTTTCGTCTGCTGGCCGCCTAAGTGCGACGGCGTATCCAGGATCACCTGATGCCCGGTTCCGCCGGCGAAGTGAATCCAATTGTCCTGGCCGACCAACGCGCCGGTCGATAGGTTTTCGAAGTTGTAGGTGATCCCTGCTTGTGCAGGCGCCGCTGCGAAAAGAGCCGCTCCCACCACTAACAGTAGCAGAGGTCGTAACAAAGTTCCCCAGACCGAGCGTGGACTCATGGCAAGCTCCTCCACAAAAAGTTAAACTGAGAAACCGAAAGAGCCAGAAAATGAACGAAGAGATTGCCGTTTTTGGGTTTCTTTGACTAGGCTTAGGTTCTCCCATCGCATGAATAGAATAAAGATACACTAACCTAAGGAAAGCTACTCATGACGTTTGTCGACGTATATTTACCTACTCTAGAGATGTCAAGCATTTGGAAAAATATTTTGTGAGGAAATTGCCAAGCTTACCCCCCCAAAAAAAGGGGGGGGGAGGCAGGTAGAACGGATGGGAGTAGGGGGCTACTTAGCCGATAGGAGGTCTTCGGCCTGGGCCAGACGCCAGGTTTGGCCGGAGTCGGGGGTAAACAGTAGGGCCCGACGATGGCCTCGATGGTCGTTCCGGTAGAACCAATGGGTGGACCAATAATCATAGAGGAGAAACAACCGGCCTCGGCGGTCGATGGTCAGCTGATTCCGATAGACGCTATATTCCGAAAAGGGCGGGACGACCAGGATTTCTGGGGGTTGCCAGGGGCCGTCGGCTGGTTTGCGTTGGAAGGCCAAAGTGGCGTGGGTAGCCAGGGGATGGGGAGGCTTGCCGCGCTGCCAGAGGCGATACGCAATGTACAGGGTATCGTCCGGGCCGCACACCATGCCGATGTACGTCTGTTCCAGCCCTTCGCCTACCACCTTGGCTTCGGTCCAGGCGCTGGAATCGTTAGGCCGCACAGAACGGGCATAGGGGAACGGCCGGCCGTGCGTGCCGCACAAGACATGCAAAAAACCGCGGCTGTCCATCGTGATACTGGGCGAATTATGCACATCATTGGGCGGCGGGCCGTAGCCGACAAGCACCGGCTTGCTAAGCTGCCGGCTATGCCGATCATAGGTAGCCACATAGGTGGGTACACCGGGCGCCTTTTCTGCCGGGTCGGTGGCCTCGGCCCAAACCAGATGCACCCGGCCCTGGCGTGAAACAAGCGAAGAGGGCGTGCCGGAATGGGCGGCCAGACCGATGCATTGCCGACTGACCAGTACCGGCGGATGGAACTCCAGACGGCCATCTTTCTTGTCGGCCACAATAAGCTCCAAGGTATGGATCCATCGCCAGAAGTGTTTGGGGTCTTTGGCGGTTAAGCGGTATCGGAGCACCGGCGGGGGGCCGTCCAGCAGGTTATGGCCGGTGAATTCTTCTATATCAAAGGTTTCCTGTCCTCCAGCGGCGGCTTCTTCAGCAGGCGGCGGCAGCAAATAAGCAGCAAAACTCTTGCCGCCGTCGGTCGAATGCAGCAAGGCTGGCTGTCTCCCCACCCGACCCGCCAGATACATGTGATTGTCCCGGTCGAAGACCAGTTTGCTGGTGGTCGAAGAAACTCCTTCGCCGGGCGAGTCGGGCACGCAGCGGGTAACCAGCTTCGAGAGTTCCTGCCATTGCCATCGGCCTTCCTGCCAGGTAGCCAGTCCGCCGCCGGAAACAAACCAGGGACGATTTTCCATATCAACATAGGGCTGGCTCTCCAACGGATACGGGGGCAGATAGCCGAACTGCTCGTTCTCGTGCTCATAGGGTTTTAGGACCAGGGGCAGTTCGAGCGGCTGTTGGCAAGGGGCCTGGCCGGCGATCAACTTGACCGATGAATACGTAGAGAAATCGGGATCATCGTCCGGAGTGGCCCGGAGAAGGCATTCCATCTGGC
>JAKPGL010000024.1 GCA_029550925.1 Planctomycetota bacterium | reverse complement strand
CGGGGCATACGGCGAAAAAATCCCTAAGCCCTCCACATAACGATCCCCTTCCATGCACCGGCGCACCAATACCTGCTGATACTCCTTGTCGCCGCCGAGAGCCAATTTCGTTTCCACTCTGGTGGGCAGCTCGTTTCGACTATTGGCCGTGGCCAGGGCCAGACCTTCGATCGTCATGATGAACTCAAACTGACTGTTGTTTTCGAGCCGATTGAAGCTCAACTGGCGGATTTTGTGCAAATACCCGGCCGTATAGAACCGATAGAGAAACGTAGCCAATTGCCCAAGCGTTCCTTGGGAGCGAACATTCATGGAGATCGAAGTATAGGCGCCAGGCCGGGTGCGCGGCTCGCCCGGTTCGAGGCGAATGCCGCTCAACCCTGCCTGCTCCAAACTGGTTACTAACCACTTTTCATACTTGGGGCGGGCGAATTTCAGGTCCGCCGGCAGCGACCGGCGATTCCAGTCGGCCAGACGATCGCCAATTTTCTTCTGCAAGGCCTGGAGCTTTTTTTCCTTCTGGCCCACCTCTGTCGAGAGATTTTCATAATTTCGGCGCAACTCGTCCATGCTGGGACCGGAAATGGGGCCTAAAATAAAGACCCCCTCCAGCACCAGGGCTGCCAGTACCATCAACGCCAGAATTTTTTCACGTTTCTTTAAAGCCATAGGTCAGGTTCAGAGAAAAACAATTCCTGAGAATCGAACATTTCGTTTTTCAGGAAGAAGGCCCTTTCTGCCAAGTTCTGTAAAAGGGAAGGCTATAGTTCCCGGGGAGGTACATAGATATTCATTCTGTATCGCCACGAATAGTCTTTGCGTGAAGCGTCTTCGGCCCGATTTCGGCCTTCCACCTGATGGTCGGCGTCCCGGAGATTTTCCGCCAGGGCGTCGATGTCCGAGGCGCTCTGGGCGAATCCTTCCAATTGGACGGCCCCACCCCGCCGAGACGGTCCCATCAACATCTGGGAAACCATTGCCTGTTTGGCGGGCGGAAACTTTTCGCTCAACCGGCGAAGTTCCTCCAGCCAGTGAACATCTGTTTCTTTCCAGCGGGCCACTTCCAGGTAAATCTTCTCCGCCTTTTCCGCCTGCTTGATCGCTTGGTCTAATTCTTGCGCATGTTGACGCAATTCATCGACATCCTCGGCCAACTGGTATTTTCCATATATCTGATATCCGAAAAATCCCAGGACCGCCAACAACCCTGCGGCGGCTGCTAGGATCCACTTGCGGTGAGGGCTAGGCGGTTTCGGCGGTTGCCGCGGATGCAAAAAGTCGATCGCCGGCGCTATTCCCTCCAACTCGTCCCAAAGCATTCCCACTAAGGGAGCATATCGACCGGGATAGTCCGGCAAGTGCTGGGCCAACTCTTCCCCAAGCTCCACCCCGTCGAACGGATGGAACAGTTCGGTGGGAGTCGCCAGTTGGTGGTCGATCCGTTGGGCCAGGGCCTCATAGTCCTCGCCGTCGCCGCACAGAACAATGGAGGCCACCTGTCGGCCTTCCAATTGGTTCTGCACAGCGGCCATGGTCCGGCGGATTTGCACCAGAAGGTCTGCTGCCGCTTCCGGTTGGACGAGCGGATCGCCCGACAATCGGGCGGTTCGCAAGAAGATCACCTTTCGATCCACCATGACCGTCAGATCGGCCTCGTCGCCCAAAAGATCGACCAGAAGCCGAGCTTGATACGCACTGCCCGGTCGTAATCGGCTCACCAACGACGCCGCCGCACAAGGCCGAAGCACCAGCCGCTGCGGCTTCCAACCGGCCGCCGCACACACGGTCTGGACCTGAGCGGCCAGTTCCGGCCCAATGGCGGCCGCCAAGACGGTGCGGGGTTGGTCGGGGGCATCGTCGATCGGCGTAAAATCCAAAAGCCAATGTTCGTCCAGTTCATTGAACTCCCGCACTGCTTGGAATCGCACGAGGTTGGGCAGTTCCTCGTCCGGAGCAGGCGGCAGCGAAAGTTGTCGCAGTTCAATACTGCTTCGGCCCAAAGCCACCAGCACATCCAACCGGCCTAACCGTCGGGCCGCCGCCGCCTGGGCAATTTTTTGGCCCACGGTTTTGGCGTCCCACGCGGGGGCAGGACCGGCGGCGCTACTCCCTTGGCCCTCCGCCAAAGGGACACAAAACGCCTCCTCAAAGACGACCGTCCCTCGACGCCCGCTGGCTACCACCAGCCGCGCTTCGTCCTCGTTCCATTCCAACGCCAATAACCGCGTCATCGTTCAATCCCAAAGGCCCGAAGGACCATCAAATACCTAGGAAAACACTCCACCCTCCCCACCGGAGTAGTCCCACAGGACATACCACCTTTCCTATCTATCTATTTTAACACCGAACCGCCCGAAATAAGAGCGAAAAAAACCGGCTACCACAGGAGGGTATCCAGCTCGACGCCGAGGGTTTCCAGCGGATAGCCTCGGCCCAGATGGCTCAAATTTCTCCAAAAAAGGATTCGGGCCGGCCGCACCGTCGTATCCAGGATGGCCTCCAACCGGGCCGAGGGGCCGCCGCCGTCAAAATATCCAACGAATTGCCCACGGAACACATGTCCCCCGCCAGTGATGAACGGCATGAGGGCCTTCATCTCCGCCAAGGTAACAATGCCTTCCGTATAGATCCACGTTTCATACTCTCGGCCCTCCGGCCGATCCACCGGGTTTTTATGCCGACGGGAAAGGATTTCCTGAAGGATGTCTTCGGTCATGCCGGGAATGCCGGCCAAGACGATCCGTGGGGCCTGGTTGATATTGATCCGGCCGGGGATCAGCGGCGAAGGATTGACCGTGGTATTCTCCATCAATACTTTCAGGTAAACTCCGGAAACTACAGGGGCGTCTGGAAACGGGCTTTCCAGCACCGTAGGCCGATCATCGCCCTGGAAGGTAACCTGCACCCGAACCCCCACCAGATCGAGCACTTGGCTGAGTTTGACTTTGGCCGGCTTGGAAAGATCGAGCTGCCCGGTCGGAATGGCTTGTCCCCGCTGGCTGCCGGTGTAGGGGCCGTTCTGCCGATAGGCGACGATAAACGTGGCGTAGGCCTGGCCGACGGCCTCTTCCAACTCCTTGTAAAGTTGTTCCATATTGTCCTGGTTGAGATAGACTTTTGGTCGGCCGTCTGGACGGACGTTCAGTTCCATGCTGTATAGGGTGAGGTAGGCCGACCAACCGCTGTCCATCACCCCATCGATATTGTCAACGCCTTCGATGGAATCGGCGGGCGGCTCATCGGAATCGACCATGCCGTTCCGGTTGGCGTCGGCGCCGAAAAGCAAGGCCGGCGTTACCCCTCGGACCAGCAACAATTCCTCGATCGATTCCAGCGGGCCGTTTTTCGGCAGATACGGCGGGTCCAACAGAGCGTAGTAATCCGCCTCGGCCCCGTACTCCCGGGGTTCGTTGTCCGGGTCGATCCAGTCCAGGATGGCGTCGGCGATCTCTTCGGTCATGCCGGGCAGGGCCAGCAGGATTTGCCGAGCACCGTTCTCCGCATATTCATCCGCCAGCAGCAACGTATTTAAGTTCAATTTCGTCGATTCGTCTTCCAAGCCGAACCGAATGCCCTGCCGAAGTCCCAGATCGTCCACCGCCGGCGAGACGACCGTGAATCGCCCCCGGTACCGCGGATCGGTATCATCCCGGATCACTCGCGCCCGGAAGTAATCGGGATTTTCGTACCAGCCGCCGGCTTCGTTCTGGTCGGCCGAGTCCAAGGCCAGAAACAGTCGGGCCATTTCGATCCCGGAGTCGGCCAGGGCTTGGGCTTGGCTTTGTCGGACGGCCAGTTCGGCGGCCTCTCGCTCGGCCAGCATCCATTGGGAAAAACTCAACGCCGCCAAACTCAACAGGGCCACCACCACCAAAACCAAAATAAGCACCATCCCCGCCGATCGGCCTGGCCGAATCAGAAAACCCTCGATCCTCCGGCCACACCTTTTCCAATGGCCGATCGAGGGGCCTTTGCCCATTCGGAGCGTCCAACCACTGGTCCGCAGGGAGCAACGTTGTCTCATCGTTTGCTCCCTCCGGGAGTCGAAGCGCCGGAACCAGCACCGCCGCCAGAGACGCCGCCGAAACCGCCTCCGCCAGGCGTTCCCCCCGTGGAACCGCCGAAGGGAGTCCCACGAAAACTTCCGCCGCCGGAATCGCCGCCTTTTCCGAACGTACCGCCGCCAGAACTGCCGCCCGTTCTCCCGGAGCCTGCGCCGCCCCGACCGCTCGAACCAGGGCCAAATCCCGACGAACCGCCCGGCATACTCCCACCGGAACTCCGACCGCCAAAGGAACCCCCTTGGCGTCTGCCGCCTGAACCATTCGAAGGAGGCGTCGGCCCTCCGTTGCCTCCGGAACCTCGTCCCCCTGGTCCTACTCCCGGACCCTGTGCGCCGGGGCCAAATCCACCTGGGCCGAATCCACCAGGGCCAAACCGGCCTGAACCGCTGCCAGGCCCTCCGCCGGCTCCTCCGCCAGCACCACCCGGGCCAAAACCGCCCGGGCCAAAACCGCCGGGACCAAATCCGCTTGGACCCACTCCCCGCCGGCCTGTGGCGCCTGTTCCCGACTGGCCCATCTGATCCAAGCTGCCGCCCAGGGAGTCGCCCAACTGGGAGGCCGTGGATGCTTGCTTGGCCTGCTGCGGTTGGCCGGTTCCTTCGGTGGACTCCGATTCTTCGGTAGTTTCCATCAGCGATTCTATCGTGCTGGTATCCTGGATCGGGGCGGAGGCAGGCAGATGGACCAACATGCGATAGATAATCGGTTCGCTCGGAGCGGTCGAACCGGAGGAAAACATCCCCCAAATTCCGCCGCCCCTCTTGGAGGTCTCGTCGGGGGCCAGGGCCAGGGCGAGTCGGATGGCTACGGGCAGGCCGCCCATCGCGTCGGAATCCCACTCATCGACCCACTGTTGCCCATCGAAGTACTCAAACTCAATGCTCTGCACTTCCGGCGCCAGGGGTTCCAGTTGACGCTCCACGTCGGTCAATGTGCCTTCTTCGGCCGCCAGCAAACTGACCGCCCGATCCAGTTCCCATCGCACCAGGCCGCTTCGGCTCAGGGCGTCGGTCGCCTCGGCCACAGCCGTTATCTCTGGTCGGACTACATAATAGGCCACTCGTTTTACGTCGCTGGTGCGGTCCAGGATGGGGCTTCCTTCGGCGGCGGTAAGCTCGTATTGGAACTGATCCAGCCGGGGCAGTCGGCTCAGGTCGATGTAAAGCTCATAACGATTCCCGTAGATGCCGGGTACCGGCGGCGGCTCGGTGGTCTCGGCGGCGGTGGCTGCTGGGTCCTCGATGTCGCTAAAATCCATCTCGCCCAATCCCGACTGGGCCGCCAAATCCTCCAAGCTGGGCGTAGTCAACTGCGGCACTAAGGCCCGGATGTTCTGTGGATCGTAACGGATCGCACTGCGGATGTCGTCGGCGATCCGGTGCAGAAGCGACCGGGCCAATAGCGCCTGCTCCACATGCCGCCGACTCCGGTCCACTGCGCGCAGATGGGAATCAATCGCCATACTTAATCCTAGAAGCACCAGCATCGCCAAGGCCAAGGCCAGGAGCACTTCCAGCAACGTCATGGCAGCCCGGGCGCCCTCGCCCACCGCTCCCGCTCGGCTGCAAAGGGGAGAAGGAACTCCCCTCACCCCCCGACCCTCTCCCGCCTGGGGAGCGGGTAGAAACTGTCCCCGGCGCCAGTCAGCCTGACGGCTGGCCGGTCTCTCCCACGGCAGGCAAAGGCGAGCGTTGTCGGGCTGTACTGGCGCCCAAAATAAGCCCTTCATGGCGTTGTTCCTCCTGTGTCGGAACCGCCCAGAGACCTCGAACCGGAGGAGGAGGCGTTCTGCTGGGTTTGCAGGGCTTCCGCCGCCGCTCCCGTGGCAATGTCATACGATTCGATTCCTGGGTCCGGGACCCAACGGACCAAGCTACACCGGGCGGGTTTCCGCTCCGGCGGCAAGTTCTGGGAGACGGTTACCGCCACCGCGACCAGGCCCGGCTGATCGGTCTCGGCCAGTTCGATGGAATAAACCCAGCCGACCGGGTCGTCCGGGTCGATCAGGTCTTCGGCGGCAAAGGGGGCGCCCGTTACCGGCTCTGGCAACACCATACCCGCCACAATTTCGGACATCTTGCTTTCGCAGAGCAGTTGGGCCTGGGTCATGTCGCGGGCATATTCGGCGTTGCGAAGCCCCCAACGGGTCATCTCGCCTAGCACCGCAAGGCTGACGCCCAGAATTGTCAGGGCCAGGATCACCTCCAAGAGCGAAAAGGCCCGGCGTGGGGGCCGATTCCGCAGACGCCGCCTGCCAGACGACAACGAAGTCGTAGATCGCTGGTCAGCGCCCCTCATGGCTGGCCCTCCTCCGGTGTATAAATATCGCTGATCGAGACCATGCCCGTCAGGCTTCGCAGCGAAACCTCGATCCGTCGGCCTCGCTCGTTCTCCAGCGCCACACAGGCCGTCGAAGTGGTCCCGTCGGGATAAAAAAAGATCGGGCCGGACCAGCCTTGATCCTGGGACAAAAAGGCGGTTGCGTCCGCGCTGTACCTTTCCGCCCGGGTGTCCCGGAGCGTTTCGCCGCCGGCAAACCGGACGCCTTCCGGCAAGGTCTTCTCTTTGCCGAAAGGTTGCAGAGCGTCCCCGTCGGTCTGGAACCGGCCGTCGGGCGAAACTTCTACCTCCGAGGCTACCCGACGGTAGGTACTGTAACGGCGGTCGCCGGGGATAAATTGAAAAACATACACATAGCCGCTGCTCATCGCCTGGACCCTTGCCTGGGTCCACTCGGCCCGAATGATGTCGGCCGACTTTTTGAGCCGTTGGTTCTCAAACGAACGGGTCAACACCGGCCAGGCAATGCCGCTCATCAGCACCAGCACCGCCAGGGTCAACATCACTTCCAGCAGGGTAACGCCCCCGGCCCGCCGCTTGGTTGCAGCAAGCCAGTCCGCACCTCGAGGACTAGACCGTAGCCGCAACAGTTTGCCCCTAGGCCGACCGTGCGGCAGAAAACTCAATCGGCAGGTTCCCGAGGGGCGAAAAAACCTCATTGGACCGTCCAATTGCCGATGTCGTCGTTGGTGCCATTTTGGCCGTCAGGCCCTAGGGACCAGACATCATAACTATCTGGGTTATATCTGCCGGGACATTCGTACTGGTACGGCCGACTCCACGGGTCCAACGGCACCTCCGTCTTCAGATAGGGACCGTTCCACTTGGCGGGATTCGGCAAATCCCCCGGCGGATTCCGCAGCGCATCTAGCCCCTGTTGCGTCGTGGGATACGAACCCATATCGAGATGATACAACCCCAGGGCGGTATCAAAATTGCCGAGTTGGGTCTTGGCGCTCTGGATGTTGGCTTTCTGTTGGATGGGGCCATAGGCTACCACCGCCATCGAGGCAATCATGACCAAAATCGCCAACACCAGCAGCACTTCGATCAACGTCAACGCTCGACGATCCCGCCGGCCTGGGCCGACCGGACGCCGCACCACATCGCAGGATAGACTCATACCACCATCTCCTTTAAAGGGCATAGCTCATCTTGAACATCGGATAGAGTAACGCCACAAGGACCATCAGCACCGCCCCGGCCAACAGCAAGAGCATGATCGGCTCCAGCAGCCGGACGGCCAAATCCAGTTGTCGCCAGGTCCGCTTTTCCAGCGAATCGGCGATCGTCAGCAGAACGGTTTCCAGGGTATTGGATTCCTCGGCCACGGCGATCATGGCCAGGATGGTCGGCGGGAAATGGCCGCTGGCGGCCAAGGGAACAGCCAAGTTTTGCCCGGCTCGGATATTTTCGGTCGCCTTTTTGATGGCCTCGGCCAACACGCGGTTGCCGGCCGAATCGCTGGCCACCTGGAGCGATCGTAGGATCGGCACCCCATTGCGCAGCATGGTACCCAGCACCCGACAGAACCGGGCGATCGACAGGCTCAAAAAGATGCCGCCGGCTACCGGAACACGCAGTTTCATCCGGTCCCGCCACAGTCGGCCTGCCTCCGAGTGGAACCATCGCCAGCCGTAGAACCCGCCGAAGATCACGCCGCCCAGTATCCCCAGTCCCCAAGGAACCCAAAAGTCCCATCGCCAGGGCAGATTGCTCGACCACAAAAGCCAGTCGGTCAGGGCCGGCAACTCGCCCCGCTCCCGAAGCCGACCAAAAAGCTGTTCAAACCGAGGAACCACAAAAACCACCAGCCCGGTAACCACCAGCATCCCAACCACGGACAACATCACCGGATAGGCCATGGCCCCCAGGGTGCGTCGGCGGAGATCGTCCTGGGTTTCGGTGAACTCGGCCACGCGGGATAGGGCCTCTTCCAAAAAACCGCCTTCGCCGCCGGCGCGGATCATGCTGACGGCCATTTCGCCGAAGACATGCTCAAACCGGGCCATAGCGTCGCCCAAGGTGGCGCCGTCTTCCACCCGGTCGTGGATGTCGGAAAGTATCTCGGCCAATCGGGCGTGAGCGGTCTGTTTGCGCAATACGTCCAGCGACCGGAGCAACGGAACCCCGCTTCGCAACAGGTCCGCCAGTTGGCTGTAGGTGATGGCCAACAGTTGCATCGGGATCCGCCGGCGCAAGGCCAGGGGCCGACGAGCAGTTTCCGCCCGAATCTCCAACGGAAATAGCGCCTGCGAAGCCAATACCCCCAGCACCTCCTGCCGACTTGCCGCCGCCAGGGCGCCGGTTACTTTCTCTCCGCTTGCTTTGCGCGCCACGTAGCTGAACTCAGGCACCGCTCGCGTCCCTTGCTATTCGAACCTCTTCAACCCTTTCTGCTCCTACCACGCGAAAACCGAGGAGGACCTAAACTTCCAGTCGGTCTCCTTTGGTAACCCGGAGGACTTCTTCGACCGTGCTTCGACCGGCCAGCACTTTGCGCCATCCGTCTTGCCGAAGGGTGGTCATCCCTTCTTCCAAGGCGGCCCGGCGGATTTCCCACGCAGTGGCCCGGTCATGGGCCAGTTGCCGAATCCGGTCGCTGGAAACCAACAGTTCAAAAATCCCCACCCGGCCTAAATAACCCACATGCCGACAAGCCCGGCACCCCACCGGCCGATAAATCTTGCCTCCACACGCCATCATCTGCTCGTAGGGGAAATCCGACGGCAATTCGTCCCGCCGAGGCGTAAACGCCTGCTTACATTCCGAACATAACGTCCGAACCAGTCGCTGCGCCATCACCGCCTCCACGGTGCTGGAGACCAAAAACGGTTCCACCCCCATATCCACCAACCGGGTAAAGGCTGTGGCCGCATCGTTGGTGTGCAACGTGCTGAAAACCAAATGCCCCGTCAGAGCCGCTTGAATGGCGTTCTCGGCAGTCTCCAGGTCGCGGATTTCCCCCACCAGCACAATGTCCGGGTCGTGCCGCAATATGGACCGCAATGAATTGCCAAACGTCAGCCCAATCTTCGGATGCACCTGAATCTGGTTGATCCCCTCCAACCGATACTCCACCGGGTCTTCCGTGGTGATGATCTTCGTCTCTTCGCTGCGGATTTCCAACAGCGAACTGTACAACGTCGTGCTTTTGCCCGAACCAGTCGGCCCGGTTACCAGAATGATGCCGTGCGGCAAACGGATCAGCTCCTGATACGTCCGATAAATCTCCTCCTCCATGCCGAGCTTCGACAAGGTGAACTCCATCGCCCCCTTGTCCAAAAGCCGCATCACGATCCCTTCGCCGTGAATCATCGGGATCACCGACACCCGGACATCCACCTCCCGGCCTCGAACTTTCAATTGGATGCGGCCATCCTGCGGCAAACGCCGCTCGGCAATGTTGAGCCGGGCCATGATCTTCACCCGGCTGATGATCGCCGCCTGAAACCGAGTGATCTCCGGCGGGACCGGCTGGGGATGCAAAATGCCGTCAATCCGGTACCGAATCTTTAGCCCCGACGGCTGCGACTCAATGTGAATATCGCTGGCCCGGGCCTCAATCGCTTCCAGCAAAATTTCATTGACCAGTCGGACGACCGACGGCTCCTGAGCCATCTCCGAAAGCTCCGAACCGTCCGTCTCGATCTGTCCGACCAGTTCCACCGGCGCTTCTTCCGTCTGCGCCAGCAGGCTTTCGATCGTTTCGCTGCCCACGCCCAGATGGGTCTTAATCAGCTTGGCGATCTCCACCCGACTGGCCAACACCGGCGTAACCGTCATGCCGGTCGCCGCCGCCAATTCGTCCAAAGGATACAAATTGAACGGATCGCTGGTCGCCACGATCAGGGTACCGTTTTCCTGGCCGACCGGAAACAGTCCCTCCCGATGGATAAATCGCTGAGGAAATCGCTTCAGCAAATCCAGATTGATCTCGGTTTCGGCCAAGTCGATGTATTGCAGGCCCATTTCCTCCGCTAAAGCCCGGAGAAGCGCTTCTTCGGAAACCAAACCCTTCTGGACGGCTGCCTGATCCAGGCGCATTCCCTCCGCCTGCGCTTGGCGGATCTCCGCCAACTGACGCTCGTTCACAAGCCCTTTTCGGAGTAAGATTTCTCCGACTTCCATGACTGTTTCCCCCCTTTGCCAAGGGGTTTTTTTATGCAAAAAGGTTCTCTAAAACCGACCAGATGATTTGCCCAGGCCCCTAAAAGGCGGATGCTGACTCTGATAGAAGGCGTCCTCCCGGTGGCCTGGTACTTTTTATTTCAGGGCGGCAGGAATTTAACCCATTTCGTCTCTTCCAAGTGTTCGATTATCTCCCCATCATCTTGGGGTAAGAATTATCAAACACCTTCCAGTTGGCCATAATAGGGGATAGTCAAATAGTTATATAGGGGGACGGGCCTCCCATCAGGTACCCATCCCCCTATCTTTTATTGTAACCAGGATAGAAGTAGATTTCCCAAGATCAAGGAAGAAATCTACTCATTTTTCTTATTTTCTCTATTTTAAGAGAACCTGCCCCTTACCTACTCCCCCCAACTCTTGAAGGGAAGGGGGAAAAGACCTTATGGATACGCATTGACCGCCTCAACAAGTCTTTAGGGGCCAACTCTTTTCCAAGGAATCCATTTCCCCGAAGGGAACTCGATCGGGGAAGGAAAGGGGGGCTGTCTGCTTGGCTGTAAGGATTACTCCTGCTTCGGTTGAGGTTTTTCGCCAGGGCGTTGGCCTCGGCGTCCACCCGGCCCACCAGGACCAAACTGAAACTCAAATCGCTCCCCGGTCATCTCTTTGATGATTTGTTTCTGCTGTTCGGTGAGCACGTTCATGGCCTTTTCCTCGGCCTCTTTTTGGATTTGTTGCGGCAAAGTGCGGAGTTTTTCTAGGGTTTCCTCCCGGATTTGCCGAAGTTTTTGAATCTGTTCTTCGGTCAAACCGATCTTTTTGACGACTTCCGGATCGTCAATCAGGCCGCCCAAACCGCCGCCGCCCATCCGAGTACGCATCTGGAAGGAAATCTGATCCAATCGTTTCTGCTGATGGGGCAGGAGAATTTGATTTACTTTTTCCTGGACTTCTTTGATCTGGGCTTCCATTTTTTCCCGCATCTCGCGGAATCGGGCTTCCCGGTCCTCAGGCGATAGGTCCCGCATTCCGCTGAATTGTTCCCGCATCCGTTCCCGGATTTGCTCCCCAATTTCCCTGAGTTTTTGCTGTTGTTCTTCGGTCAATTCCAGTTCTTTGACCACGGCTGGGTTCATCAGCATCATGAGCCTGGCCGCAGGCCCGCCCATGGGGCCGAAAAATCTTCCTGGGCCTCCTGGGCCCCCAGGTCCGCCAGGCCCCCCAGGTTGGGCGGGTGGCTGTGCCCACACCTGCCCGGCAACCAACCCCAGAACCAATCCAACGGCCAAAACTACCATGTACCGACAGCGCATACACCTTTCCTCCTCGAAAAAGGAGCCTTTCCCGTCTGGAAACCCTCGCCCATCGAGAGTTTCTCTTCCTAGACGGTCTCTGAGGAATCCAACCCCGCTTGGGGAAGCAAGTTTCGGCATTTTCGCAAACTTCTTCTCTCGGGTAAATCGAGAAGATGAAATAACTGCCACCCCCTCAGAAGGGGTAGGAATCAGCCGTCCAATTCCACCAAAGGCTTGCCTGCGAGTAGATAATTCTTATAAGCAATCCCTGAACTGGGGCTACTTTTGGTGTTTCGTTTTCCCCCTTCCGAGGAGTGGATCATGGCCTATGTGCCGAGACGACGGTTTTTAACGGGTGTTTTGGGGGCGGGAGCGGGGCTATGGGGTGCCCGATACCTTCCGCACCCGGAAATAGGTTCTGGAGAGAAGTGTTCTTTGTTTGCAGGAGAGAAAAAGATGCCGTTCCAACAACCGCCATTGCCGTATCCGATGGATGCTTTGACGCCGTATCTTTCGGAGGAACAGTTGCGATTCCATTATGGCAAGCACCATGCCGCCTACTTTAAGAACTTAAACGCCTTGGTGGAGGGAAAACCGGAAGCGGCGATGACGCTTCGTGAGGTGGTCATCCGTTCGACCGGCCCGGTGTTTAACAATGCGGGCCAAGCCTGGAACCATACCTTCTACTGGAATTGCATGGACCCGAAAGGCGGCGGCGAACCTACGGGCGAGTTGGCCGAGGCCATCCGCCGGGACTTCGGCAGTTTCGCCGAATTCCAAAAGGCCTTTTCGGATGCGGCGGTGAAGCTGTTTGGTTCTGGTTGGGCCTGGCTGGCCGCCGACAAAGACGGCAAACTGTCGATCATGTCGCTCTCGAACGCCGACACCCCGCTCAAGCATGAAAAAGAGCCGATCTTGACCATCGACGTGTGGGAACACGCCTACTACATCGACTATCGAAATGAGCGCGCCCGGTTTGTCGAGGGTTTTTGGAAGTATGTCCATTGGCCGTTCGCCGCCAAACGATACGCTCTGCGAGGCCAAGTGGATCAGCTCGATTGATCTCCCCCCTCCGAAGTACTATTCTCCTCCAAAATCAGAACCTTTTTCCTTGCAAAGGGTTAGAAAGAAGGAGGAAAAAGGTTGTGCAGAAGGATTTTTCGAAGGATAATATCTTGCTAGGGGGTTCATGGTGACCCCATTGGAGGAGTGAGAGGCAATGACCCTGTGGAAGGCCCGGAGAATTTGCTGGTTCCTGGTCTTGGCGGTGGGAGCGATTTTGGGAGGGATCGCCTGGGCGCAGGAACGTCCGGGCGGACGGGGACGGTGGCGGGAACGTGGCAATATGCCAGAGGACCCGGCAGCCCGATTACGATTTCGCCTGGAACGGGCCGAGCAATGGATCGCCTCGTTCGACGCCAATCAGGACGGAGTGATCGAACCGAACGAGGTCCAGGGCCAGCGACGATATCTCTACGAACGGATGGCCAAAGAAGCTGGTCTGGATCCTTCCCATTCGATTGCGGTAGGCGAATTTCGGACTGCTGTGGTCCGACATATTCAGCAAAGTGAGCAGCAACCAAAACCTCCAGCAGGCGGGCCGGGCGGTCCACCCGGAGGGGTGCCGAGAGGAGAAGGCCCCCGGCCAGGTGGAGCACCTGGTCCTGGCGCACCGTCGTCGGGGGGAGCTTCTGCCCCAACTCCTTCTTCTTCCGGCTTAAGGGGATTTGGAGGGGAAACCTCCCAAAGTTTAGCTAAACCTGCCGGGTTCGGTTCGCCTGGGGGTACTTCCGGGAGCGTGGGAACCGGTTCGCCGTCTGGGGGCTCTGGTCCTCCTGTGGGCAGTAGAGAACGCCAAGAATTAGAAGAGCGGGTCCGCCAATATGCGCAAAGTCTTCTCCGGCAGTATGATGCGAATAAAAACGGGGTGTTAGAGCGGGAGGAATGGCAAAATATGCGGGGTTCGCCGGAAAAGGCGGATCGGAATAACGACGGCGTGATTACCCTGGAAGAATTGACCGCCCGGGAGTTTGAAAGAAATCAGTTAGCGGTTTCCGGCGGTAGTTCGTCGAGCAGTTCCGGGGGAAGTTCGGGATGGACTTCTACTAGTACTAGTTCCAGCGCCTCCGGCAGTTCGGCGAGTTCTTCCCGATCCAGTGGGAGCGGATCGAGTGGGGGTAGCCATTCCCGATCTTCTGGCAGCAGTAGCAAATCGGGGCAACCGGGCCGAGTCCGGTTTCTGACTCCTCTGGAACGATTGCCCAAGGGGCTGCCCGATTGGTTCATTCAGAAGGACACCGACGGCGATGGGCAGGTCTCCATGGCCGAGTTCGCCGCCGATTGGAACGATACAAAAGCCGCCGAGTTCCAAAAATACGATCTGAATAACGACGGCATTATCACCCCGGCAGAATGCCTCCGGGCCGAAAAATCGAAATAAATTTCGGCCCCTTCCGCCGCCGAACGGATCGGGATTTCGGTCTTCTGGGGACGCCGGTCTTTTTGGGGACCGTAAAGGCCCGTTCTACGCCTCTAACAAAAAGGCGGTCCCTACCAGCCTTCGAGGGGTAAGAAAACCGCCAATTCTTCCGGGATTTTAACTTGTTAGAGGTCTAACTGGAGTTTTGCAAAATGGGCTTGTTCAGGTGTTCGTACACGGAACAGGACCCTCAAAAATCCCGTGATTTTGAGGGTCGGTAGTGTACAAGATCGGTGGAAATCCCAAATTTGCAAAACTCCAGGTCTAAGTTATGCGCCGGAGACTTTTTTCGTCCAAGGGCTGTTTTTATATCGAGTTTCCAGCACTTGGCGTGCGCGGGCCGCTCGTTCGGGTTTGTGGAGTTGGTTCCAGAGTTCTACCAGATTGGCCAAGGCTTCGGCGTGCAATTCGCCGTTGGTAAAGTAGAGTTGATCCACATGGAGGAAAGCCAGGAGGGCTTCTTTGGTTCGACCGGCTTTGCGTTCGATGTTTCCTAGGGTGGTATAGATTCGAGCGTGGAGTTCTTGGTGTTCGGCGTCCGCTACGGCGAGAATATCTTCGATGATTTTTCGCGCCTCATCGAATTTACCTTTTTCTGCTAGACATCGAGCTTTGCCCAGTTGGGCTTCCTGGCGATACAGTTCGGCCTGGGGACCTTTGGCTGGAATAGCGAGCACCTTGGAGAAAATGCCTTCGGCGTCGTCGATCCGGTTTTGGGCCAGCGCGAGACGTCCAAGGGCCACGCCTGCGCGGATTTGATAATCAGGCCAAGGAGTTTTTGCCAGGGTATTGTAGTAGGTTTCCGCCTCTTTATATTTGCCTGCTGCGACCAGCAGATCGCCGATCAATTCATTGGCTTCCAGGTAGTGATAGTTGCCGGGATTGTTTTGAACGAAGGCGACCAACGTTTTTCCCGCCTCGGCGATGTCGGCCGAACCGCCTAAAGCCAATTTGGCCAGGCAGTAGGCTTTGTAATACTCTACATCCTGTTTGAGTTCTGCTCGGTCGAGTTGTTCGGGCGGGATTTTTTTGGGATCGTTCAGGATATCCAGGGCGTCTTGATACCGACCGCCGGCCAAGGTGGTTCGGGCGGTATTTAGCGCCGCGGGTTCTCCCTGAAAGGTAATCCACCGAATTTCGTTCACAGGGATGGTCGTGTCCTGGCCGAGGTGCTCCACCACCACCTGCAAAGGACTCATGGATTTGACGGTTCCCTGAATGGTGCGATCGGCTAGGCGGACGGTATCCTGAGCGGATGCCCCGCTCCATAGTCCTATCAGGCAGCCGACTGTGCAAAGCATTTGTCTTGCAAGATAAAGTTTACGCATCGTTCGATTCTCCTTTTTCCCTAAGCGATCTTTTCCTGAAGGTCTATAAAACGGCTGGATGGTTGAGAGATTGGGTTATTGAAATTTCTACAGGTTGTTGCGACTTCGGCGGCCCAAGAGACGGCTATCGGACTGGGTTGTTCAGGATGGTTTCCTTTGCCGACCGCAGAAGGGCCGATCGGTTATGGAATGAGTTCTATCTGCTGTTGGAGCAGCTTAAACCTCCTTTATTATTTTCCTTACTTTTTGGCGGATACGTTCGGCGTCGAAGGAGCGGGTTTGACCGCGGGCAGCCCCGTCGGAGATTTTCCTTGGGTTTGCTGAATCCGTTTGACTAAATCATTATATTTGCTGAACCATTCTGGACCTCCCAATTCCGGCATCAGACGATGGACGATCAAGATGTCTTCCTCAGCTTGTTTGAGGGTGTTGGTACGTCGCTCGCCGGAGAGCGTTTTGCCGTATTCAAACCGACACAGGGCCAGATTATAACGGGCTTCGTGGAAATAATTGGACATGCGTTGTTTGTCCGCTTGTCGTTCGGGGCTCTCCATGCGGGGGTCCATCATGAATCGCTGCACGGTCCGCGCCAGCCGACCCCAACCCCAAATAGGCAACTGAAATTCTTTGCCGTCTTTCCCTTTGGCCTTGAGTCCTCCCTGAATGGCGTACAGATAATACTTGGCGTCTTCGGCGCCCCAGGCTTGGCAGATATAGGCGCCTTCCACTTGGCCGTCGATCATCATCGGTTTTTCCTGCAGCAGGAAAGTTATCCACTTAAGGGCTTCTTTATATTGGCCCACGCGGCGCGAACATTTGGCTAGCCGAAGAAGGATGCTTCCGCGAATCATTTCCTGTTTGTTCTTTTCTTCGCGGATCGGTTGGACTTTTTCTTCTTCGACCTTTTTCTGTTCTGGGTCTTTGATCTGTTTGAGTTTTTCTTCGACGGGTTGAAGTTGTTTATCGATTTCTTCGAGTTTTTCCTCTACTTGGTCGAGGAGTTTTTCGTAGGCGACGGCGGCTTTTTCGTAGTATTGCTTCGCATCGGGCGGACACGTGCGAGTTCCGCCTGGGTCCAATCCGGCGCCGAGACTTTGGAACGTCTCCGCCACCCAGTACAGGGAGTTGAAGGTATTGTCCGGCCGCTTCATGATGCGATCCAGGAAAAGTTCGAATCCATCCAGGACTTTTTTTGCTTCTTCCTCTTTCCGTTCCTGACGCAGCCGGTTCAAGGTCCGCTCTAATTCCATACCCAGGCTAATATAGAGTTGGGTGAGCTTTGCCGCTCCTTCGGAATCAGCGGCCATGACCTTTTCCAAGGTGTTCATCACTTCTTCAGCTTTATCCAACTGTTTTTCGGCCACATAGGTTCGCAGGGCGGCCTTATACGTCTCGGAGCGGAAATTGCCGCGTTCGGCGACCGGGTGGTTTGCCTGAACAAGTGTGAGCGGCCCTGTCCGGGGATCGGTCAAACTTTCCAGGGCCTTTTTCGACTGGCCCGTCTCAATATAAATCTGCGCCAACGAAAGGACCGCACTGACCAACGTATAATCTACCGGCGTCTGGTCGGTCAGTTGTTTCCGAAGGTTTGCCACGCCTTGTTCCAAGTACTGCTGGGCTTCTTGCCGCATTCGGTCGAGTTCCTCTTGTTTGGGCCGCTCTTCTTCCGGAAGCCGAGCCGACCGAACATACGCCGACCAAATGGCCTGGCCAATCAGCACTTCGGCTTCCGGTCGTTTGGCGGACTCCTTCGGAAGTCGGTTGAGGTATTCCAGGGCTTTTTTCGGGTCTTGGTCGGCCACGGCGCTGCGCAGGAGCATGACGATTGCGTCTTCGGCTTCCGGGGCGTCTTTCCAACGACCGGCGATATATTCGGCCAAACTGGTCATGTGGGCGGTTTCAAAGCTGCGATCCGCATCCTTGGGCAAGGAGGATCGCATTTTGACCCAACAGGCCAGGGCGATTTTGGCCCCCGGACGAGCGCCGCCGCTGTTGGGATATTTTCGGGCCAGAAACTCTCCCAACACGACGGCTTCGTAGAGATCGTCGGAAAGGTAGTTCAAGTACGCCAGGTAATAGCGGAGGGTATTTAATTCGTCGAGAATGTCTTTCCGGCGTTCCGCGGGCAAACCGGCGGCTAATTGCAGGGCTTGTTGAAAATACGATTTGGCCTCTTGTTGGGCGCTTTGGATGCGTTGTTCCAGTTCCTGTTTTTTCTTTTCATCTAGGGCCCCTTGGCCGGCGCTAAGACGCATTTCCATATCGGCGGCCTGAAGCTCGTCCAAGGCCGCCTTCCCATAGTCTCGGGCTTCCTCGTAACTGCCGGCCTGCATTTGTCCTTCGGCCAGTTCCCTGAGCCGAATCCGGGCCGCCATCTGATGCGGTCCTTCGTATCGCGCCACAAAACGATATTCATCCCGAACCGCATTGAACAAGGCCGCGTCTTTTTTCTCCTTCTGTTGTTGCAGCATCGCATCGCCCGCCTGGGCGCTGAAAAACCGAATGGTCAATCCTTCGGGAGAGGTTTCCTCATCGCCGCGCGCGCTATCGAGCCAGTCTTTCACCTTTTTCCTCACATCCTCGAATTTCTTCTCATCCCGAAGCATCTCCAACTCAAGAATGAGGGCCTTGTTTTTCAGGTCCCGGAACGGCTTCGGCTCGTCCGGCTGGGTGGCCAATTCCTGGCAGATTTGTCGGGCGGTCTTTAGTCCCTCCGCATCACCGATTTCTTTATAACAGCGAGCTTCCCAATACCGTGCGTAAATCCCAGCCAACCAATCCTTGAATTTCTCATACACCTCTCGGAATTTCTTGGCCGCCGAAAACAACTGGTCTTTATATTCGTTGCTTCCCCGCGGATACGTCTGGGCCAGTTCATACTCCACCATCCCTAGGTAGATCCGGGCCATCGCCATGTTGCGGACCACCTCTTCGAATGCTTGTTTTTTCTTTTCCGGCCATTTCGGATCGATCACTTTGGGATATTTGAGCCGTTCGTTGGTAAAATACCGTTCCAACTCGGTAAAAACTTCTCTCGCATTCTCTAAGATGTCCTGAGCCTCCTTGAGCATTTTCTTTTTCTCTTCGTCCTTGACGGTGGGTTTGGCCGCCTGCTCCCTTTTAATTTTGGCCCGTTCGACTAACACATTGCCCAATTGCACTCGGGCGTCCGCTGCTAAAGGATGTAAAGGCTGTTCCTTGAGAAATTCTTCAAATTGCTGGCGCGCCCGGTCCAGATATTCCTGCCGATACCTCAAGTCCTGGCTGGCTAACGAAGCCGACAGGTTGGTGATCGCCGCTTCGTAGCCCAGGGTCTTTTTCATCTCTTCCGGGCAGAACCGGCTGGTCCGAAGCCACTCCAGATAATCCAGCGCCGTATCGAAATACCCTTTGCTGCGAAGGGCCTCCAAAAACTTCTGTGCTTCTTCAACTGCCGGGGCCGAAGAGGCGACTACTACCCACCAGCCCAGCCCCAGACACATCGTCCTCAACCAACACTTCCGGGCCATCGTATCTCCCTCGCTTAAAACAATCCCCAAAACCCTTTTGTCGGATTCTTCGTATGGGTCCTCTGTTACCCTCGGCCCCTTTTCTCCGCCCCCAAAGCAATCGTAGTATATCCGAACGACTATTCTCTGCAATCCCCGGCCTGTTTTGCCTCCTGGAAGGCGATTCCGCGCCGGAAAAACATGCAGCCCCAACCGCTGCGAGAATAATAACAACTTACCCTTAATCTCTAAAAATCACAAGGAAGGGACCTCGAAACCACAGTCGAGGCCCCCGCTTTCCGCCTCTCCGCAGGCCGGAGGCCCTTGGCCCGGCCATTTATCGAATCCCGCTCGCCCGATAGGGTTTTGCGGTAACTGCTTTTTCCAATAGGTCCAACATTTGTTGCACGCTCGGCCAAGCCAGAATCCGACTATCCAATTGTCGGCCCGCCTCCAGCACCGCTTTCGGTTGCCCCACCGCGGGAATCCAGCCGGCAAAGGGACTTTCTCGAAGCACTTCGGCGGTCTGGGCGGCCAGCATTGCCGCCTGAAGCGGCAAGGGAGATTGCAATACCGAACCGGCCGCCTGCTTCCGTTGCAGTTTTTGTTGCACTGATTTGGACTGTCCTGTTCGGGGGTCTCGCCAGGATAATTCCGCGGTGGCGATTACCTCGTCGGCCGCTCCAGGCGCAAGCCGAACCTCATACAACACCGTGCCCGATTGCCCCGAATAAAAGTCTGTCTCCAATCGGGGGGGGGTTAACCCAACGATCGCCTTCGACTCGTGCCCCAACAGCCGGTACGAAATCACCGCCCTGGGATTAAACACCACGCGCACTCGAACGTCCGCCGCCACCCGCTGCACTTGTCCGGTGATCGACTCCAATAAGGCCCAGAGAATCTGTCTGGCGCTGGCGGCCCGATAAGCTTTGCCTCCCCCCAGCTCCGCCAACCGAACCAACGAGGATTCCGGTTGATCGTCCAGCCGCTCTTGCCCTAGATCGACTACGTCCAATCGAATCCCCTCCCTAGCCGACTCCTCCACCAACGATTCGATCCTCCTCCCGACGGATGGTTCGAACACCACCAGTCCATCGGTCAACAGGATCACTCGGTTGTTCCGCCTCTGTTGCCCTGCATACCGCCGAGCCAAGGCGTATCCATGACGCAACCCTTCGGCCGCATTCGTCGAACCGGTAGGCTCCTGATGGGCCAACACCCCCAGCAACTCGGACATGTCCTCCCGGCCAAGGTCCTCTGCCGCGGCAAACGCCTGGGTATCAAAAAGCACCACGTGGACCCGATCTTGGGGGCCTAATCGAGTTTTTAGCAACTCAAGAGCTTGGAGAATCAATTCCCACCGGGCGCCCCATTGCATACTGCGAGAGCAGTCCAGGACCAATGTCGTAGAAGCGCCCGGGCGATCTGCATCCCGCAGGAACTCTGCTTGCACACCTACCTGAATCATCTGAAATTGCCCGCCTCGAAACAGCGAGGGGCCTGCCCACATACTTAGCCGCATCTGCTCCCCCGCGCGAGGCGCCGGATACCCATAATCAATCGCCGCCAAAAACTCTTCGGTCCGGACGGCTTCTCGAGGCGGCAACATCCCACGGGCCAAATACATCCGGGCCAACTGAAAACTGGCCGGCGATACCTCCAACGGCACCTCACTGACCGTTAACGAGGGATGCGCCGCCGGTACCACGAACGGATGTACCCCCCATCGGCGATACTCGCCCCAAGGAAACCCGGGGACTAAAGGCGGGTCCACCCCCCGAGGCGATGGCAATGGCACCGTCCAAAGGTCCTCCCAATCCACGCTCACCGGGCTGGCCATCATCGGCCATTTCACCAGCGTCTTCGCTAGAGCCAACTCCTTTCGGGCAACCCCCCATCGCTGGAGAATCCAATCCCGCGTTGCGGGGATCGGCGGAGAAGTTTCTGCCGACGGCATTGCCTCCACACGTACCAGCCCAGGTTCCACTTGGACAGAAGGCGTCGAGGAGCTGTCTTCTTCAGGGGATTGCCGAGGCAGCAATAAGTTCGTGGCGAGCGGCTCGGTGAACTGCCCGCTCCAGCGAACGGGCTCTTTTTTCCCTTTTCCGGTCCACCCGACTCCCGGCAAAGAACCCACCATCGAAAGGATCAATCCCAATTGCCACAGCCCGAACAGCAAAAACAGACTTGCCGCGGTAACCCACCACTGGACCCGAATCTGCCAGGTGGGCGTTCGCGGCAACCGTCGTAATCGACGCAGGAGGTCGTCCGGAACGGGAACCTCCCGCACCAGAGCGTCTAAATCCTCATCTTCCGAGAGGGGGGTCCTCCGGAGTCGGTCGAGAAGACCTTCCGGCATGGGAACCGCCCTTAATTGGGCTTCGATCCACTGATCCCTCGGATGAGGAGATTCACTCATGGCCTACCTGCTCGTTGGAGCTGGGTGGAAGGAAGATGAGAAATCCCTATCCTTCTTACTCTGGTTTCCTAAACGACGCATATTTCTTATGTTTCTTATTTTTCCTGAATTCCGGCAGCCAGGAGGGCCTCCCGAAGCCGCATTCGTGCCCGACTGACCCGAGAAAGCACCGTTCCAATAGGGATGCCAAGCATCTCGGCAGCTTGTTGATGGGTCAATTCGCCCACCACGACCAACAGGAGAGTTTCCCGAAGTTCTTCCGGTAATTGATCTAACGCCCTTTGGATGGGGTCAATATATCCCTGTTCGGGGGATTCCGGGGAACATACATCGCCCGGAAACTCGGGTGAGGAAACATTTCGGCGTGAGCCTTTGTGCCGCCAATAATCCGCCGTACGCCGTCGCAAAATGGCGGTCAACCAGGCACGTTCCCCTTGGCCCTTCAGAAACCGATCCCGACTCTTCCAGGCAGATCGGAAGGTCTCCTGGACCACGTCTTCCGCTTCGTGACGATCCCCCACCAACCGGTACGCCAGCCGATATAAGGCCGGACCGTGTTCCTCCACCAAGCGGTTAAAATCCGCAGGTTCCAGGGCCAACCTTCCTCTCCTTCTTGCCGCTGAGCACAAGGACCGCCTGGTGTGGGCCTTTCCTAAAAGACCACTCGTTTCAAGAGGTGGAAAATATTCCCAATCCCTAGGAGTTCCCCTTTTTATAGGGGCTGTTTTCTAACTCACAGAGGGGGATTGGCGTGAAGACCCACAGATGGCCCCTCCGTTTTGGCTGCCTTTGATCATTTTCGGGGAGGCAATGGGAAAAAGAAATGCCTCCCTTTAGGGAGTCGAGGCTTCCCCCTGTTTTGGCGGAACGGTTCCAAGGCGTTTTTTGGGGTCAATGTGCCGGTCGCCCGAAAATCCCCGTGGCATACCACACGCCATTGTCCCCTTTTTTCATATCATAGCCGTACCGAGGATGGGCGGCCCGCACCGCACTCCAATGCCCCGAAGAAAGCCGCCAACAGCGTACGCACTCAATGGCCGCCTCTAAAAGATTCTGGCCCGGCCAGCTTTCCGCGCATACCTCTTGGGCCAACAAACCGGGCGGCAAAAGTTGACTGATCCGGTGAAATCGGCTGCTCCACTGGTGATGCCCTTGAAGCCGAATGCGAGCCTGATACGCGGAATGGTTCTCTGCTTCCTGGGCCAAAACTGGGTCCAATTCTCCGGTGGTGCTGGCTGGGCGTTCCGGGTGCGTCCGCACGGCGTAAATCATCGTCCGTTGGGTGAGCGTTCCCGGCGGAAGAGTCAGAATCACCTGGGTTTGCTCTAAAGTATATAAACGTCCATGGAGGAACGGAAAGACACTGACTACCGTGCCGTACTGCTTTTGATCTCGGTTGGCCAAGTCGAGGATGGCCAGCCCTTCTTGGCCCAGCATCTCTGAAAAGGCCGGCTCTTCCAAAAGGACCACCGACCGACCCTGTTGGGTCGTTGCGCCGTTTCGGGGCAACTTGAGCAGCACATATTCTTCCAGTTTTTCGCGCAGACTTGGGTCGTTTAGGACTTCTTTTTCAAAACGATTTCCAAGGGATTGCTCTTCGGGATCAGCGAAAAGGATCAGGAGCATTCGGCCTCTTTGGTAGGCTGTTCGGTAAGCCGTCGCATAATCCTCATACCACTGCAACGGCGCAGCCGCCTGGGCAGGCCCCGTAGAAGATTGCCTAGCCAACTCGTGCATCTGTTGGACATACCACTGACGCCGTTGCACGAAGTCGCCGGGCGGCAGGTCCAGGATTGTTTTTATTTGCTGGATCGAATAGCAGGCGTCCGGCTCAAACGGAAACGCACTCACCACACAGCCATAGTACGCCGCCTCCGGATGGGCATAGTCAACGATTGCTATGCCCGGTCGGCCTTCCATCGCCGCAAACGAAGGATGTTCGATGAGGGGCTTCTGCTTCCCTTCGAGCCGAATGGTTGCGTCCAGAGGCAGACGCACGCACACGTAGTTGGCCAAACGTGCTTTCACCTCGGGATCGGCCAAGATACGCTGCTGGAAATGCACGTCCACAGCGTCCGGCGTCGGCCGATGAAACACAACCAGGACCATTTTCTTTTCTCGTTCCGCCGCCAGAAGGGCCGGGCCATAGTGCGTCTGCCATAACACGGAAGCCACTTCCTGCCCGCCGTCCGCATCGGATTGTTCGGCTGGGGTTGGCGCCGCTGCCAGTCCCCATCCTCCCATCAAACTCCATCCCACCGCCAGTAAGAACACAAAAACACTGTAAAACCTAGTCCCCATAGGCCCACTCTCCTCGATTGCCAACTTCGTTGGACCAACCAGAAACTCGATAACCACCCGTCAGCGACCTCTTGGTCCGCTGCTTCTTCCATGAGTGGGTCTTGGACGCCTAGGTTTCCCACCCAGGCCCACGAAACGATTTTTTCGAATGGAGAAAGATGTACTTTTTTCTATTTGTCCGACGGAAACGAAAAAGTCCCTAAAAATAGGTCTGTCGAAATTTGTATTCCTTCTATTTTTCCCAGGTTTTGGGGATTTTGCAAGTTTTTTCCGCCGTGGGCGGAGCGACTTGAAATCCCTGAATTCGTCGAGAAAAACTGTAATAATAACCTTTTGGATTCAGAACTCAAGAGGCCCTGCTTCGACGTTCCACCAAACAGGGGGGCCGAGGCTACACGGCGTATTGCAAGGCCCGCTCGATCCGAGCCAAGCAGGACTCCCGCCCCAAAATGGCCAAGGCGTCGAACATTCCCAAACCCACCGTAGTGCCGGTTACCGCCGCCCGGACCGCATGGATGATGTCGCCGAGTTTGATTCCCTCGGCCATGACGAAATCGTGCATCATGCGTTCCAGCATGGCGGGTTCAAAGGGTTCGACCTGGGCCAATTGCTGGGCAAACCGTCGGAGCCGATCGGCGACCCCGGGCGCACGCAACCGTTTCTCGATGGCCCCCGGCTCGTATTCCAACCGATCGTCCGGCGTGAAGAAGTAGCCGTAGTCCAAGATGTCTCCGGCGGTCTTGATCCGGTCGCCGGCCGCCTGAAGAATCTGCGCCACCTTTTGCCGAACCGCCGCCGACGCGGGCGCCGATACCCAGCCCACTTTCTCCAAATACGGAAGCACAAGCTCAATTTTTTTCTCCATCGGTACGGCCCGCATATAACGATCCTGAAACGCCCAGAGTTTCTGCGGGTCGAAACTGGCCGGGGCCTTGTTCACTCCTTCCAGCGAGAAATGCCGGATCAATTCCTCCCGGGTGAACATTTCGGTCTTGTCGTCCAGCGACCAGCCCAAAAGAGCCAGGTAATTGACGATCGCTTCCGGCAGATAGCCCACCTGCCGATAAAAATCCACCACCACCGGATTGAACACTTCCAACTCCGTGGCCAGGCCCAATCGGGCGGCGATGCGACGGCCGTGCTCCACCCGCTCGGCGAATTCCTTGTTTTTGAGGTATTTGTCGAGTTTGCGTTTACTGAGTTTCACGCGGCTTCCCGGCTCGGCCACAAAGGGCAGATGGGCGTATTGAGGCAGCGGATAGCCAAGGGCTTGGGCGATGAAGACTTGCCGCGGTGTATTGGACAAATGTTCCTCCGCACGGATCACATGGGTAATCCGAAACTCATAGTCATCCACCACGCTCGCCAGATGATACAGACACGTCCCGTCGGCACGTTGGATCACATGGTCTTGTTCCTGCGACCAATCGAACTCCACTCGCCCCCGGATCAAATCGTCGATCACCAACGTCCCCTCCCGAGGCATCTTCAGCCGAACCACCGCCTGACGCCCTTGCGACTCAAACCGGCGGGCGTCTTCGGCTGTCTCGGCCATCCAGCGTCGGCTATAGACGAAGGGGCGTTTTTCCCGTTGGGCGGCCTCCCGCTCCGCTTGGATTTCTTCCGGCCGCGCATAGTCCCGATACGCCGCACCCACTTCCAACAGTCGCTGGACCGCCTTCTGATAAAACTCCAATCGCTGCGATTGGTAGTAGGGGGCGTACGGCCCGCCGACATCCGGCCCTTCGTCCCACTCGACGCCTAACCATCGAAGACCGTCTAAAATCGGCCGCAACGCCTCCTCCACGTGCCGCTGTTGGTCTGTGTCGTCGATCCGAAGGATAAACTGGCCCCCATGCCGTCGGGTAAACAGCCAATTAAATAACGCCGTCCGCACCCCGCCGATGTGCAAATATCCCGTCGGACTCGGAGCAAAACGCGTACGTACCATGATCTGGTTCTCCAACACCTTCTCGCACGGCCCCCGGTCTGCATGGACAGGGCGAAGAGAACTCGCTTCAGCCCACCCTCACAGACCCCACGCCAAGGGCCTCAGAAAAACCATTGATATACCACGGCTGCCCGTTAGGAAAAGGGGGGCCATTGAAAACCAACCCGGCCGAAAGATAAATAAATGTTCCCTAAACGCTCGCAGTTTTAGGAAAAACAGCCGGTGCAACCCCCGAAAGATGCGATCCTGCCCAGCAAGGCCGAAAGAGCAAAAAGAAACGGGGTTTTAGTAGTTGCCCTGCCCTTCGCGTTGTTTACGCAGCTTTTCTAATTTGCGGCGGAGGGCTTTTTTTTCGGCTTCGGTCAACGTGCGTCGAACGCCGCCCGGAGAGCTGCCGTCTTCGGCGCCGCTCTGGCCGACCCCGACTTGGGAAGTCGATTGCCTCAGCGACGAAGAAGGGCCTGCGTCCCGGACGCCTGTCCAACTCGAAGAACTTCCCGAAACAGAGGCCGCACCAACCGACGAACCGCCGCCGCCCGCCAACCCCGAAAGGCCCCAATGGGCGCCTCCCGTCGAGGCGCTTTGCGGCGGATGGACAACGACGGTACGTCCCCCGGCTGCGCCGTCGGAAACGCCGGATGTCGAAGTCGGGGCGCTGGCAGACGAAGTGGACGCCGTTGAATGGGAAACGGCAGACGAGCCGGTCTTTTTCTGCGGGAGTCGGCCTTCGGCATCCAGAATGACATGGCGGGCATGCAACATCATGGCCAATAGCAGCAGCAAGTCGCCCAGCATTTCCGCCCCCTCTTCCACCATAATTTCTCGGGTCCCCGAGAGAGGGAGTATCCATTCCAACTGGGCCGCTACCGCCGTCGCGTAACAGATCGCTACTCCAACAAATACGCCGCTGGAAAGCAGAGATTCTCGCATATCCAGCAGCAGCCGAACGCCCACCCCGCCCAGCAGGAAAAAGTAGGCTGCCGCCCACCACAACGAACCGTCGCCTCCCAGGCTCTGGCCGGTCAAGAGGACCATCATCTTTTTGAAGCCTTCATGGAGACTGGCGGTTTCGTCCAGACTCAAAAGCAGCCAACACCCGGCGGCCCAAAGCCAGATACGATACCTCCCCTGATAATCATCACGCCGATACCGACGGACCAGATAGACAATGACCGATACGCCGGAGGCCAAAAGCAACGTGGTCGAAGAAAACCACACCGCCAACGTACCTTCCCCGTCCAGATCAAAGGCTTCTACGGTCCCGTCGGTGGTCCAAGGGGCCAACTGAGGCATCAGGCCCGCATAAAGCCATTCCAATCCGGCGATCATGCCCAGCCCCAGCAACAGCATCAGGCCATACGGCCAAAGCGAACGGGGGATCAGGTCGGTGAGCCGGGGAATCTGGTCCATAAAGCTGCCGTCCCCATAATGGAGCGAAAGGGAGCGATGGCGGTTTCGTCGGGGGCGTTTGCGCGCAGAAGTAGTCTCTCCGGACGCCGTCGGTTCGCACAGCAACAGTCGGCGTCGATCGTCTCGTTGGCCGCTACCTCGAAACAGTACAGACGGATCAATCGGCACGGCTAAACAACACCGCAAGGATCATATCCGAAGACCCCTGACCAGGGAATGGCAATTCCGCCAAAACTGCGGCAAGTCGGGGGCCGTCTCGGTTTTTCGGAAATACTCACAGCCTACCCTCTTTTCGTAGAGGTATATTGCCTCCGACGCCGCGGCTGGTTGGTAACCTAGTCTGTTACACCGGCTGGATTCCCGTCAGCCAGACGGTGTTCCCTTCCGTGGTGGTTACCTACTGCGGTTCCCTACGGAGGCGTCTTGAAAACATGGGGTTTCTTTTGACTTGTCGGCAATTTTTATCTGGATGATGGAATTGGACTTATTTTCCAAAACTAAGCGGGAAATCTGTCCCAGAACTTCTATTTTTTCTAAACATCCTATTTGCTGTATGTTCTCAAATGAATTTTGTTTAATCGATGCATTTTCCCTATACGACCTATTTTGACTAACCGAAGGAGCCTTTCTCGTCGGAAGTCCCCCTCGACACCTTAGCTTGCCTTCTCTGCTGGAAAAACCTCCCTGTGGGAAACACACCAGGACCAACCGCTTTGCCATTGACCGTTCAGGGACTGGCAGGGTACGCTTCGGCCTGATTCGGGAAATTTCCCGAAAGTAAGTCCATCTCAACCACGTAGGCCCAACAAGGGGCCGGAACATGCGGCAAACTTTCTCCGGCAGGGGGTGCCGAGAAATCGGATGGATCGTCGCTGTAGGCTGCCTGGCCGTGGGGCTGCAAGTATGGCTGCTTTGGCGATCGCCGGTACCCAGCCTGGATGCGGTCCGCTTTGTCCGATCGGCCGCCGTGATCGACCGGGTGGGCTTGGCCGAGGCGATCGGCCAACACCCCGAAGCCCCCCTATGGATCCTTTGGCTTTGGGCGCTCCATAGGGGAGTGGTTTTGGTATGTGGGCAAGCGGCTTGGGCATGGGCGGTGAGCGTACAACTGGCGGCTTGTTTGCCCCTGCTGGCCGCCTTTGTTCTGACGGCTCGATTGGCCAGCCGACGGTGGGGGAAATGGCCTGGTATTTGCGCAGCATTATTGTTTTGCACTCTCCCGGAAGTTGCCCGGTTGGGAGTGGATGGATTGAGCGACTCGCTCCATTTGGCCCTGGCCGCCGGGGTAATGCTGGTTTTGGTCGAAGCAATGAACCGATTGGGAACTCGCTCGGCCCTTGGATGGGTTGCCGCCGGCGGGGTTCTGGCGGGGCTGGCGAGTTTGGTTCGTGCAGAGGTGCTGGCGGCGGCAGTGGCTTGGATCGGAACCTGGACGGTGGTTCTTTTCCAACAGAAACCGCCTGTGCGGTTTCGAGAAGTTCTTTTATCTATCGGCCTGTTTCTCATCGGATTCGGAGGCGTCCTAGGAATTTATGCGAAGGCGACTCGAATCGCCGGTTTGGGAGAAATGGCGTCCCTCTGGTCGGGGGCGGGCGGAGGAGGGCCTTTGAAAAAGTTGGCGTTGCCGCCGCCCTCTCCGGAACAGAACTTGGCCGATTCCCCAAATCCCCCTCTGCCCTCCGCAAAACCCACGGGCCGGTCGCCGAAAACAGAAGATTCGCTCGGTTGGCGGTTGCCCGATGGAGCGCCGCCGTCTTTCGCCGCCAAGGAACCTACGGTCAGCATCCGCCGCCGAGGTTGGGGGAGTATGTGCTTTCGGAGTGTCCATAAAATGGCCGATGTCTGGGGCTATTGGGTGGGAGGGCTGGCCTTGGTGGGCCTATGGAATGCCTGGAGAAATCCGCAACGACGCCCCCGGCCCATACCGCCAGAAACCATTTTTCTAGGGCTTACCGCAGCCGTTGTTTTCGTAGGGGCTGCCATATACGGGGCTTGGGTCGGGTATCTGGAAGCCCGGCATCTGGTGCTGGTGGTGGTCTGCGGAATCGGAGCAGCCGGGGCCGGGGCGGATCGGGTAGGCCGCTGGCTAGCCAAACGATTTTCGCCCCGGCGGTTATCCTCCCGATTCGTGCGACAGTCGTCTTCCGATCCTGCGCACCGGGATGCCCCGAAAGGCGAAAACCTAAGCTCTGAATTGGGGGAAAGGACCGGGGCTGGGAACGGACCGAGGGGTCGCCGATGGCGTTTGACGCCGTTGGGAGCGGCCGTGTTGGCCTCCCTGCTGACCCAAATCGGTGGGGTACACGGGAGTCGGTTAGGGCATCGGTTGGCCGGGGAGTACCTGGCTCTTCACGCCGACCCCCAGGCCATCGTGGTCGATACCCGAGGGTGGACGGGCCTCTATTCCGGCCGAACCACTTATCTTTATGGGGAATCGGCGGGGGTATTAGCCGATCCTCGGCTTGGATATGTTGTCGTCGAATCCGAGGAACTGGCCTCGGAAAGTGCTCGGGCCAAAACGATCCGGTTCCTCTTAGAGGCTGCCGGAGAGTGTATAGGAGTTTTTCCTTCCCAACAGGAGAACGCTTTGGGAATAGCCAGGGTGGAACTGTATCGTTGGGATGGGGCGGGATTTTCGAGGCGACTTGCTCTCCGGGCCGAGCCGACCGACAGCGGCGGCCAATCCCATAGTTCAGGCTGCCAACCAACCCGTTACGTCGTCCGTCCCGGAGGATAGCTTTTGTCGAAGTGAGGGAAATTGTCGAAGTGAGGGAAATATGGACGCCTATCGAGATATCGAAATATTTCTTCAAACCGTGGCCGAGGTGTTGGACCTGCAAAAGCCGATCTATGAATTCAGCTTCGAGGCGGTGGCGGTCGGTCCGTCCAGAAACGCCCAAGCAGAGGCCAAGTCGGTGAGTCTGCTGGAAGGGGGCGGTTGGGGCGGTTTCGAGGTGGATCGGTGGGCCGACCTGTCAAGATTGCCGTTTGCCGAGGCGACGGCCCGAACGGTCTTGTGTCTGCAAGTGCTGGAGCATCTGGCCGATCCGGTCCAAACGATGCAGGAAATAGAACGTATTCTCGCGCCGGGCGGCCTGCTGGTGGTGGTGGGCAGATCAGCCCATGGGGAGAAGACGCCTGGTGAAGCCGACGATTCCGTCTGTGTTCGGTCTCAGGAGACCCCGGCAGAGGAGCACTCGTTATGGCGATGGACGCCCACAGGCTTGGCCCGACTGCTGGCCTTCTTTCCGGCTTCGCTCATTGCCTGGCGTGGATCGCCTTGTCAGCCGCATACTCTCTACGGACTTGCCAAAAAAGCCCCTGTGGAGCAGTTCTTTTGGGAGCGGTTTGCACGTCTGGCCCAGATGCTTCCAGAACGGTGTCAATTTGCCCCGACGCAAAAAACAAAAGGAACATGGGTAGAATGGTTTCGGCGGTTGCTCGGACAGAGGAAATCTCGTAGTAGCCCCCAACCGAAACGCGCCGAAACCAGAGGGCCGCGCGAAGAATTATCCCTGGTCTATACCTTTCCGGTAACTAGGGAGAGACTCTGACAAAATGGAACCTCATTCCGCCAAACAAAGCAGCCTCCTATTTCTTCATAGAAAGGTGGTTTTTGTGTAACATTTTAACCGAATGCAATACCTTGTCGCTGGAGTTTTGCAAATTTGAGATTTCCCCCGATCTTGTACACTACCGACCTTCAAAAATCTCGGGATTTTTTGGGGACGTACAGTGTACAAACACCTGAACAAGCCCATTTTGCAAAACTCCAGTTGTCATTCCCGTGCAATCGCCCAATCTAGGCTTCTTGCAGCCGCTACGTGGGAGGAATAACCACATAGCCGCCTCACAGGACCCAGGATTGAGAGCTTTCGCGGGAATGACAACGGTGAAATGCCGCTAGAGCGGCAGTGGCAATCCTGGGCAAATTTTGCCCTAAAATCAGCTTCTTCTGCATTCGGCTAAAATGTTACCGATTTTTTGAGTCTCCATTTCGCGGGGATGACAAGAACGATATCTCCATTCGGATGAAATGGTACGCCCACAGAAACTCATCCAACCAGGTTTTCCAAGTCAAGCGGCACGAGGAAGCGGATCGGTTCCACGAAATAGGAGGCGCTCGCTATGACCACCATTGCGCTGTTGGGGGCGATGGATACCAAAGGGGCAGAGTATGCCTTTGTGAAACAATGTATCGAGTCCCGGGGGCATCGCACGTTGGTGATTGATTTTGGCGTCTTGGGGCCGCCCCGGCTTGAACCGGATATCACTAGAGATCAATTGGCCGATGCCGCCGGTGTAAACCTCCAGGAGCTGGCGGCCGGGCAAGACCGCGGCGAAGCAATGGCCGCCATGGCCCGCGGCGCCGCCGTGCTGATACCCCGGCTCTATCAGGAAGGCCGATTCCAGGGCATCCTGGCCCTGGGCGGCGGCGGCAGTACCTCGGTCGCCTGCGCCGCCATGCGCAGCTTGCCCCTGGGGGCGCCAAAAGTCATGGTCTCCACGGTGGCCGGGACCGATGTTTCCGGCTATGTGGGCGGCGTAGATATTGTGATGATCCCAGCGGTGGTCGATGTGGCCGGGATCAACTCGATTAGCCGGGAGGTCTTCAGCCGGGCCGCCGGCGCGGTGTGCGGCATGGTCGAAACAGAAGTTCCGCCGGGCGAAGACCGACCGCTTGTGGTCGCCTCCATGTTCGGCAATACCACTCCTTGCATTGAGACGGCAAAGGCCATTTTGGAACAGGCCGGGTATGAGGTGCTGGTTTTCCATGCCACGGGCGTAGGCGGCCGGACAATGGAACATTTGATTGCCTCCGGCCGAATCCGCGGCGTGCTGGACATCACGACCACCGAATGGGCCGACGAACTGGTCGGCGGCGTACTGCGGGCCGGCCCAGAACGACTGGAAGCGGCTGCCCGCTGTGGAGTGCCTGCCGTGATTGTCCCCGGTTGCCTCGATATGGTCAATTTCTGGGCGCCGGAAACCATCCCCGAAAAATTCCAGGGCCGACTGTTTTACCGCCATAATCCGAATATCACCCTCATGCGAACCACGCCGGAAGAAAACCGCCAACTGGGCCACATATTCGCCCAAAAGCTCAATCAAAGCCGGGGGCCGGTTGCCGTGTTTGTCCCCAAACGGGGTTTCAGCATGATCGACGCTCCCGGCGGCCCATTCTGGCAGCCCGAAGCGGATCAAGCCTTTGCCGACGCCCTGCGTCAGAACCTTCGGCCCGACATTTCCTTGCAAGAAATGGACGCCAACATCAATGACCCCGAGTTTGCCCGCACGTGCGCCGAAACCCTGCTTGGGTTGATACAGCAAGTCCAGCCTACTGAGCCGCGCCCGTAAGGAAGCGGCCCAGCGATTAGGCCCCGCCTGACGTTCCTGGTTCGAAACGTGCTATACTTGCAGGGGCGGTATGTTCTGGGGTTTTCAATGGGCGATCAGAAGGCGATGAACCAGCAGTCCGAGCGGAATGAAACCATTTCTTCTTCCTTGGCCATTCAGCCGATCCGGTTGCGTGCTGCGCTGGCGATTGGGCTGTTGACGGCGGCCACGTTGGTTGTGGCGTTGGGGGCGGCGTGGCGGGAACGGCAAAAAACAGGAATCATTGATGCGGACGGCTATGCCCGGTATGGATTCCGGATTGCCGAAGGGCGGGGGTTGGTTGACGATCAGGGGCGGCCAACGGCCTTCCGTGGCCCCACCTATCCGCTGGTGTGTGCGGGGTTGGCCTTGGTTTTTGGTCCCCGACTGGAAGTGGTACAAACGGCCCAGTGTGTTTTTTACGCCCTGGCTAATGGGTTGATTGGGCTATTGGCCTATCGGTATGGCGCCCGGCTGCGGGTGGTGGTTTTGAGCATGGTGGGGGTGATGTTCTTTTGGCCAGCCTGGCCCTGGTTCTGCCATATCTTTACCGAACCGCTCTTTACGCTGCTACTAGCACTGATTTTGTGGGCCTGGCTGGAGATGGTACGTCGGCCCACTTGGTGGAACCATTTATTAACCGGACTTTTATTGGCTGTGGGCGCTTTGTGCCGACCGGAAGTGTATGTGCTTGCACCAATTCCGGTTTTAGACACGCTGTGTCGGCAAGGATGGCGCACCGGACGGGCCTGGGGCGGAGCGGCCTTGATCTTCGTAGGATTTGCCCTTTTGGAAGTCCCTTGGGTAGTACGGAATTGGCTCTCGGTGGGCCGGGCAATCCTGACGGCCGACGCCGGTATGGAAAACTTCTTTTTAGCTACCTGGTACCAGGAGGCTAACTGGCAATGTGATCCCCTTCATGATCCGACTCGGTTTCCTCCTGCCGGCCAGGGTTTCTGGGAATTGCCGCTGGAAGAGCGGAACCGCATGTTTTCGGAAATGGCCTGGCAGAACCTTCGGCAATCGCCTGGCCAGGTGCTCCTTTGTCTGCCGAAGCGGTTTTTCATGTTCTTTTTTCAGTATCCGCCGCGAGGCTGGCTGCCGACGTGGAAAGGGCTGCTTCTGGGCGTTGCCCTCTATCTACTGGCCATCCTGGGCTACCTGCTGGCTGACGGTCGGCTGAGGTTCCTTCTGCATCGGGCCTTGGCCATTTTGGTTGTGTTGGCGTTGGTGCATACGCTGCTGGTGTCCGAATTTCGATATTCCTGTCCGGTGCAGCCGTATGTGTTGTTGATGGCCTCAACGGCCTTTTGGCGCCTGGCTGAGCGGGGGATTAAGAAGTTCTAACAAAACGAAACCTCAAAAGATTCGACCTGTTCTCCCCGCTGGAGGAAGTGAGTAGGAAAGGC
>JAKPGL010000010.1 GCA_029550925.1 Planctomycetota bacterium | reverse complement strand
GCAAGGTATGGGCGGTACCATCTTTTCCGAAGGCGGCCAAGGTGATCCGAGCTCCAGGATACAAGGCGCCGTCCGGATGGATGGTCCGCAATTGGTTATCAGAAGCTCCCGAAGGATACCTGGGAGTGCGCTGGTAACCATCATCCCATGCATAAGAGAGGCTTTCAATATGGGTGGCCCCAAGCGCCTTGTAGTTGGTCAAGGCGCCTACTTTTGCTTGCGGATCGTAGTAGGTGGGGTTTGGGTTGCTGGGACAAACCAGTTCACCCAACTGGGTATCCCGCGCTAATTGGGCCGCCTCTTTTTGGGGTTGCGTAGAGGTCCAGTCCAGCGAGATATCCGGGAAGCCGGTCTTCAGGTTCAGCTTCTCAGACAACGAAGCCTGCTCCATATAGGGGAGCAAGTGTACTAGGAAGCTCCAGCCGCGGACGAAATGGATCCGGCCCGTGGTGGTGTTTCGTTCCACGTCGCTCGCCGGGGGGAACCGCTTAAAGGCGTCGTGGAAGTTGTGGAAGGCCAGGCCGAGCTGTTTGAGGTTGTTCACGCAGGTGGCTCGGCGGGCCGCTTCACGGGCTGCTTGAATGGCCGGCAACAGCAGGGCAATCAGCAGCCCAATGATGGCAATAACCACCAACAGCTCCACGAGGGTAAACCCTCGTTTTCTCAAAAAACTCCTCATGACAACACCTCCTTAAACAATAAGGATGACAAAAAATGAGGCAACCGGGCGGGACCACCCCTCCCAGAACTTATTTCGATTTTAGTCGGTTTTTCCTATGAGGTCAAATCGTTGGTTGGAAAATTTTGGGGATTCTTTGGCAAAAATCTTTTCCCGAAATCGCCAAAAAGAGGCGGCCTCCTAAAATGTCCCTATAAAGAATGGGGCTGCACCACCTCTTTGTGGGGAAAGGTGGCAATTCCGCTTCTGAGCAGTACAATCTTCGGAAAAGGTACCCCTTACCAGAAGCGGTTGCCCTCATTAGGGGGTAGGGAAGGGACCGGGTTTATTCAGCCAAGGGGAGTCAAGTATCCATGACAGCCCAGGTGGTGGTCATCGCTGGGCCTGCCGGCACAGGAAAAACCGCCCAAGTCCTCAGGAACTATCGAGAGGTTCTTGGCCGGGCGGAGCCGGGCTGCGCCCTTTGGCTTGCGCCGAACAGGCGGGCTGTGGAGGAGGTGCGTCGTCGTCTGTTGAGCGGTCAAGGGGGCTATCTGGCGCCGGGAGTCATGACCTTTGACCAGTTTGCCGAGGGGGTGGTGGAGTTTTCGGGGCAGCAGGCCCGGCTGATCGACCGGCAGATGCAACGGTATTTGATTTGGCAGTTGGTGGAGGAGCGGCGGAAGGCAGAAAAGTTTCGCTATTTTGCCCAAGTTGCCGATACTACCGGCTTTGTCGATCTGCTGGCTGAGTGGATCCGTGAGATGAAGCGTCTGGAAATCTGGCCAGAGCAGTTTCGCCAGGCGTGCCAGGCACGCCAAACGACCGATAAAGACCAAGAACTCTTGGATATTTACGAAGCCTACCAGAATCTTCTCACCGAACATTCCTTGTACGATGGGGAGGGGCGGTTTTGGCTGGCCCGGAGCCTGCTGGCCGAAGGGGCTTTGTTGCCGCCCGCCCAGCGCCAGAACCTGGAGCTGGTGGTGGTGGATGGGTTTACCGACTTTACCCGCACCCAGCATGAGATATTGGAGCACTTGGCCCGTCGGGCCGATCAAATGGCGATCACCCTTCCGCTGGAGAAAGACTCCGACCGGAAAGAGCTGTTTGCCAAGCCGGAAAAAACTCTCCGAGAGCTTCGCCGTCGGCATGGGGGGCTGGAGGTGGAATGGTTGGCGCGTCCTAGCCCGCCCGCTTGGCCCGCTTTGGACCACATCGAACGCCGGGTCTTTGCCAATCCGAAGCATTATCAGCCGTTGCCCCAGAGAGCCGAGCGGATGGAAATCCTGGCCGCCGCCAGCCAGTTGGCCGAGGTGGAACTGCTGGCAAAGCGCATTAAACAGCTTCTGACCGAAAGCGAGCCGGGCGACGGCGGTGGGCCGGTTCGGCCGGACGACATTTTGGTGTTGTTTCGCTCGTTGGAACCGGTATCGGTTTTAGTGCAGGAGGTTTTCGGCCGGTATGGGATTCCTTTTGTGCTGGAGAGTTCGGCGCCGCTAAGATCGGCCCGGTCGCTGATGGCTTTGGTGGACTTGGTTCGGCTGGGGGTAGAGGATTGGCCTTTACGTCGGCTTTTGGCCGTGCTCAGCCAGAGTTATTTCCAGCCCGATTGGCCGGAGTGGCAACAGGGCCGGGCCGGATTGGTGGCCGATCGGCTGATTCGTCGGCTTGGGGCGTCCCAGGGCCGAGAGAAAGTTTTTCAGGCGTTAGGCCGACTGATCGACCATGCTGAGGACTGCCCTGTTGAGGAGGATATGGCAGCGGGCGGTGGGAAAAAGACCTCCCAGGACGATTCGGGAGCTGCTGATCGGGCGCAAACCGGACTCCGTCGGGACGCCCAAACCACGCTATCCCTTTTGCAGCGGTTGGCCCAGGCGTTGGACGCTTTACCCCAGCAAGCGACCCTTACCGGCTGGGCAAAGGCTTGGCGACGACTGGCGGAGGAGGTGGGCGTCTTTCGAGCGATCCCCAGGGCGACGCCAACGGCATCTTTCTCAAGGGGTTCCGCTGAGCTGGGAAACTTAGAGCCGGGCGTCCTGGAAGAGTCGGCCTGGGAGGAATTGGAGGAGCGATTGGCGTCGGCGGATCGGTTGTGGAGTTGGGTGGGCCGAGCGACGCCGGAAAGGAATCGGGAGGAAGCCTTGGCGGTGTTGACCGATCTATTGAGCAGGGCGGCGTTGCCTTCGGGGAGGGAGGAGGCGGGGCGGGTGCGGGTGCTTTCGGTGTGGGCTGCTCGATCGCTGCGTGCGCCGTATGTGTTTCTGGCGGGGCTATCGGAAAAGGCCTTCCCGCCGCCGGAACCGGCCGACCGCCTCTATAACGAACAGGAAACTCAGGAATTGATCCGTCAGGGCCTGCCGCTAGCGGCCCGGCGGGACCAAAACTGTGAAGAGATGTTGCTTTTCTACGAGGCCATCACCCGCGCCGCCCGACGACTGGTGTTAAGCTATCCCGGCTTGGACGAGTCGGCCCAGGAGCTAGCGCCCAGCCCGTATCTGGAAGAATTGGAAGCGGTGTGCGGCCCTGGGCAGATCGAAAAGAAAGAGTTGTTCGATCTTCGGCCTGTACCGGCTTCTGGGGAGCTTTTCTGCCGGCGGGATTTTCGGGTCCGCGCCATGGCCGAGGCAATGGAGGGCAATGTATCGCTGCTGGCGGGGCTGGTGCGATCGGAGGGGGAAGGCTTTTCGGCGGCGTCGGGGACTTCCGGCGCCCAGGGAGGTGGGAGGGGAAAAAAGAGAAAACCCCCGGCGTCAGCCTCTCTGTTTGATCCGCCAAGGGCGATATTGCCAAACCCGCCCTGGGCCGCCGAAGAACTGTTCGGTGTGGGAGAGAACATCTTGGCCGCTCTGCGTCTGATGGCCGACCGAAGCCAACAGGGCTCCTTCGGGCCTGGCGAGGGGATGCTCCAGAGCGGCTCGATGTTGAAGGAACTTCAGGCCCGGTTTCCGCTGGACCATGTTTATTCGGCTACGGCGTTGGAAAGCTATGCCAGTTGTCCGTTTCGGTTTTTGCTCGAAAAGGTGTTAGGGCTGGCGCCGCTGGAAGAGTGGGAGTTGGAGGAGGATCGGAGGGAACGGGGACTTTTGGTGCATCGGATTTTAGCCGAGGTGCATCGGCGTCTAAACGATCGGTTTGGCCGACCTGCTTCGCCGACAGAACTGGAAGAAACCGACTGGGAAACGTTGCTCCAGGAGGTGATCGAGGAAACGTTTGCCGATAAACCGGCCGATCCGGTTCGGGCCGCCATGCAGGAAATCCACCGCCGGTGGATTTGCCAACGACTGGCCGAGTACCGACAACACCACCAAAATTATGAAAAAGATAAAAAATGGACGGATTTCGCCCAACGCCCTCGACCGGCGTATTTTGAGATTGCCTTTGGCCAATCCAACCCACCCACACCCTATGGCCCCTTGGAATTGTCCTCGCCCCAGCCCGTAGAAGACGATCTAAAAACAGTACGCATCTCTGGCCGAATCGACCGGATCGACCTGGGCCAGGCGGTCGGAAAAGTCGTGTTCAACATTCTGGATTACAAGACCAGTAAGACCACTTGGCCCACCAGAGCGACGAAATTACAACGGAAACAGGAAACAGTCGTCCTGCTCCAATTGCCTTTATACCTACTGGCTGCGGAGCGGATCATCTTGGCCGACCAGCAGGCCCTGCCTTGGTTTGCCGGGTATTGGAACATCAAAGATCCGGGCGCTACGACGCCAGTGAGCGGTTTTACGGCGTCTAAAATAGAGAGGGGAAACTTGGCGCAGAAAGAGGAGTGGGCAAGCAATCAACAGATCGTGGTTCAGACGGTTTTTCGTCTGGTGCGGGCCATCCGGAGCGGGCAGTTTCCCGTGTATAGTTCAGAAAAGGAGTGTACTCGAAACTGTCCCTGGAAGACCGCCTGCCGAATCCGACAAATCCGGGCGTTAGGAAAAAGCTGGTCCCCATAGTGGACGGCATCCATGCGGTTCCCTAGATAGGGGTTGACTAGCCGTCGGGTCGAACCGCCGCATATACTGTGCATATACGAGAGAGGAAACGTTTTCCGGGCTGCTTAACCGATTGCGGCGACTACGCTCCAGATAAACCAACCAGAGGAAGATCATCGGAACAGGACTCCCTATCATGCGGCGGACAGCAGTGGGACTGAGTGCGTTGGCTCTGTTGGCGGGGGCCGCAGTGTTTCAATGGAGCAGCTTTACCAATGAGGCCCTTGCAGGGGCGTTGGTACGGACGGGGGCGGTTTTGGCGGCCGTTTGGCTCGCCTACGACGCCCTTCAGCGTATTCGGCTCCTCAATCTGGTGGGTGTGCCGCTGTTGGTCTTGCTGGTGCTTTTCAGTCGGACGGCCAAATGGCTATTGCTGATCGTGCCGCTGGTGCTTCTGTTGGCCCTATTCTGGCCCAGGATACAGGGGAAACGATAAAAATTAATGTCTTTTCTCTCTCCCCCCGCCGAATCCCACGGGTGGGGAGGAACGATGGGAAAATCCCAACTTCTTATAAATCAAGGCGTTATGGGATAAAGTCATTTTTTCGATTCTCCCTCTTGCCAGAACGGGAAGAGGAATTACAATACAACACTAGATGTAGAAGTCGGGGGAGAAATCGCCCTCGGGAGATACCCGAGGAAAGTTTTTCTCCCCCGAGCGGGACGCTGGGTTTTGTTTGACAATTTGGTAGCTCGCTGGCATCCGTAGCGGCACTGTCAGCTTCGAAAAGAGCACTCCGTCTTGGACCGATTGGCCTGAAATACCGGGCCCGGTCTGGGGCGGAGTGTTTTTATTTATGGTCTTTCAACGGCCTTTGGGGAGTCAGTCGGCCTTCGCGCCCCAGGGCGTCCCTTTGGCCAACCCCAGAGACCATCAGAGGTTGAACTGAGTTAGGTTTCTTCGATTGATCTTTCGAGAGGGAAAAAGAACGATGGAAGCACAAGAATTGATTCCTCGGCAGGTTCCACGAATCGAAACTCCGCATCGTCGGATCATAACCCCGATCCCCGTGCCAGAGTCTATTCCCATCCTGGAGCAATTACGGCGGAACGAACCCCAGTCGATGAGCGGCCAGCCGCCCATCGTCTGGGATCGGGCCGAGGGGGTCTATGTCTATGACCGGTGGGGCAACCAATGGTTGGATTGGTCGTCGGGCGTACTGGTTGCCAACGCCGGGCATAATCATCCGAAAATCCAAAAGGCGATCCTGGAGCAGGTGCAGCACGGCTTGGTTCATAACTATTGTTTTCCGTCGGCGATACGTGCCCGGTGTGTGGAGGCGTTGGCCCGGGTTGCCCCGTCAGGATTGAACAAAGTCTTTCTCCTGACCACCGGAGCGGAAACCCTCGAATGCGCCATTAAACTCTGCCGAACCTGGGGCCAGAAAGTGGGCGGCAAAAAGAAGATCGGCATCGTCTCCTTCCACAACGCCTTCCACGGCCGCACGCTGGGCGCTCAGATGATCGGCGGCATCCCGGCCCTGAAAAACTGGATCGTCAATCTCGATCCCGATATGATCCAGGTTCCCTTCCCCGACGGCTTCCGAGGCGTGGATACCAGTTTCGACGGCTTTTTGAAAGCCCTGGAAGCCCAGGGCTACAGCGCCGACCGGGTCGCCGGCGTCATTACCGAAACCTACCAGGGCGGCAACGCCAGCTTCGCCCCGGCCGAATATATCCAAAAACTTCGCGCTTGGTGCACCGAGCATCAGGCGCTTCTGGTCATGGACGAGGTGCAGGCCGGGTTTGGCCGGACCGGCACTTACTGGGGGTTTGAACACTATGGCGTTACGCCGGACCTCATCTGTTGCGGCAAAGGCATTTCCAGCGGGCTGCCGATTTCGGCGGTGATCGGTCGGCCGGAGATCATGGACCTCTATCCGCCCGGTTCGATGACCTCGACCCATACGGGCAACCCGGTCTGTTGCGCCGCCGTATTGGCCAATTTGCAGGTGATCGAAGAGGAGAAATTGGTAGATCGCGCCCGCACGCTGGGCGACATCCTCCAGCCGGAATTGCGACGGATTCGGCTTCGGTTTTTCGAGCATATCGGCATGGTACACGGTCGGGGCTTGGTCGCCTCGTTGCACATGGTAAAGCCGGGAACGATCGAGCCGTGGCCGCAGTTGGCCAGCCGGGTGGTCATCCGGTGCGTGGAAAAGGGGTTGATGCTCTTTGCGCCGGTGGGCTACCAAGGGGCGTCGGTCAAATTGGCCCCGCCGCTGGTGATCTCCGAAGACGCCCTGCGCGAAGGCATCGCGGTGGTGGAAGAAGCCATCGAAGAAGTGGTGCGAGAAATCTCGTAATTACGGAACCCATCAGCCGGGGAAATAGGACGGCGAAATTCACCGGAAATGATGTAGTGAGCGATTTCTTTTAGAAAGGAGGAGATATTTCATGAATTCCGACGGCGGAAAACTCGAAGTGGTGGTAGTCGGCGGCGGGATGATCACCCACGACCAGATTCTTCCTTCGTTGTATCATCTGCAGCGGCTGGGGCGGATCGGTGGGATAAAGATTTGTGCGCTCAATTCAGCGCCGCTGACGGCCCTGGCCCGTTCGGAGCGGCTCGGCGAGGCGTTTCCCCGGCATACTTTTGAGCCGTTTCCTTCCTTAGCCGAGCCGCCGGATCGTATGTTTCCCGATCTTTTCCGGGAAGTGATCGCCCAATTGCCGGCCAGAAATTTGGTCGTTGCGGCGGTGCCGGACCACCTGCACGACCAAGTGATGCGGGCTGCCCTGGAGCGGGACCAGCATGTGCTGTGTGTGAAGCCATTAGTGCCCACCTATCGGCAGGCGGCCGAGATCGAGCAGATTGCCCGGCAGAAGGGGCTGCTTGTGGCCGTCGAATACCATAAGCGGTTCGACCGCCGTTCGCTAGAAGCCCGAGGGCAATATCGAAAAGGGCGTTTCGGCCAATTTCGTCTTGGCGAGGCCCGGCTCTTGGAACCTTATTACTACCGTCATTCCAACTTCCAGAACTGGTTTACCAAAGAAAACAGCGACCCATTTACCTATGTGGGCTGCCATTACATAGATTTAGTGTATTTCATTACAGGCTTACGGCCGGTCGAGGTTTCCGTGCGCGGCGTGGAAGGCCGATTTCCCAACGGCAATATCGGCTGGTTGTGGTCGGCCGGGACGGTGATCTGGGAAAACGGGGCGACCATGACCCTGCTGAACGGCCTGGGCTATCCCGACGCCGGCCCCGGCACGTGCGACCAAGGGCTGACCATGTACTGTGAAGGACCCGACTGCGGGGCCATCATCCACCACGACGACCAATATCGCGGCGTAAGCCACGGCTATATCGACAACAAATCCGGGGCGATGTTTCGGTACGTCAGTCCGGATTACATGCGGCTTGTGCCGTGGGAGGGCGATGGGTTGCGGCCGATCGGGTATGGATATGATTCGATCGAGGCGATTGTAGAGGCGGCCCGACGGGTGAATGCCGCCGCCGAAGGCCTGGAAGGCCAAGCCGCTTTGGAGGCCCGCCAAATGGTCCTCCAAGAGATTGACCAACGAGGCATTTTGGCCACCCCGGCCAATAGCTTCATTAACGAACTGGTTACCGAAGCGGCTCGGATGTCCATCGGCGCGGACGGCCGATGGGTGCAAATCCTTTATGAGCCGACGCCCCACGTGCAGTGGAAATCGGCGTGATCCCCTTGCTTCCGGCAACAAGACTCGTGGGAAGTTGTTTCTGCGGCGCAGAGGGCCGCGGCGGCGTAGCCCGGTCGGTTAGACTGGCTTGGGATCCACGGCGGATTAACACTTGCCGACTAACAGGCGGCGTTACGGACAGGGGGGCGTTACGTAGCTTAGGCTGTCCAGCCTGAGCCAAGCGCCGACTAACAGTCGGCGTTACGGGGCGTTTCGGAGGAAGGCCCCAGAATGTTTTTCTGGAATTCTCCGGTTCTTTAGAATGCAGAAATTATCAAAGGATGCTTGCCATGGAATCCGGACCGTCGCTTTTTGAGCGGGCCAAGGGGATGTTTTTGCAGTACGCCGCTCCGCTGCACTTGGAGGAGCGGTATCCGGGGTTGGCCCTGCTGGATCGACTCACCACGCCGGACAAGTCGATCATCTATCGAGTAACCTTGCAGAAAGACGACGGTACGATTACCGTCTATCCGGCCTATCGGGTGCAGTTTAACGACGACCTGGGGCCGTACAAAGGCGGTTTGCGATTCCATCCCAAGGTGAACCTGGACGAAATTACCGCTCTGGCCTTCTGGATGTACTTGAAGACGGCTGTGGTGAACATTCCGTTTGGCGGGGCCAAGGGCGGTGTGGCTGTGGATTACAAGGCCCTGTCGCTGGCGGAGAAGGAGCGGCTGACCAAAAAGTTTGCCGTTGTATTGGCCAAAGATGTGGGGCCGGATACCGATATGCCCGCCCCGGATGTGAACACCGGGGAACGCGAGATGGCCTGGATGGTCCATACCTGGCGGATGATCAGCGGCCAGTACGCCCGAGGGACCGTTACCGGGAAACCTGTGGACTTAGGCGGCAGCCAGGGCCGACGGGAAGCCACCGGCATCGGCGTGGTGGTGGTGCTGGCCGAGGCCGCCCGGGAAATGGGAATCGACTTGGCCGGGGCCACGGCGGCGGTTCAGGGGTTTGGCAATGTAGGTTCGCACGCCGCCTTGGAACTGGTGCGTCGAGGGGCCAAAGTGGTAGCGGTTTCCGACATTGGCGGCGGCGTCTGGAACTCCGACGGTCTGGACATCCCGGCCCTTTTGGAATACGCCCGGCGCACCGGTTCGGTAGTGGGATTCCCGAAGGCCCAAACGGTTTCTCACGAAGCCGTCTTGTGCGCCCCATGCGATTTTCTGATACCGGCCGCCTTGGAAGACGCCATTGACGAGGAACTGGCCAAAAAAATCCAGGCCCGGATGGTAGTCGAAGGGGCCAACGGACCGACCACCCAACGGGCCGGGGAAATCTTAGAAGAGCGAGGCATTCGGCTCGTGCCGGACATTGTGGCCAACGCCGGCGGCGTAACCGTGAGCTACTTCGAATGGGTGCAGAACCGCCAAGAATACTACTGGACAAAAGAAGAGGTCTTGAGCCGAATGGCCGACAAACTCGTTCAAGCCTATCGGCAAGTTTCCGAACGGGCAAGGGACCATAAGATCACCCTTCGGCGGGCGGCCTACGAGACGGCCATCGAACGGGTCGTCCAGGCCGCTTTGGAACGCGGCGTCCAATAAGTTTTTGGGAGAGACGTTTTCTTCTTGCCTTTTCAACGCTCTCTGTGCGGCGAAACGCTTTCCTTTTCTCACCGCCAGAGATGGCAGAAGTCCGCAGAGACAGAAATCAGGACTCATTGCCCCCGCGAAATGGCGGGTAGTCATGGGACAGCGCCTGGGGATCTATAGACTGGGGGGCTTTTCCATCAATCCCTGGGGCCAGTAGCAGCAAGTCGGTTTCTGGTTATGCCGGGGCTGGGGGCCTTAGTGGAAATGTTCCGATTTTTCGTTTCTTTATGCTTGCCAAATGGTTCGGTTTGGAGCATGATAGAAGAAGGAGGCCGCAGCGTACTTTTCCTGTGAAGAGCTTTTCCAGGGTTTTTGCAAGCGGAGGGCGCCTCGATGGAAGAGAGGGAAGAGGCAGTCCGAGCGTGCGGTCGAGGCAACGCATTCTGGATCAAGGGGCAGTTGGACAAGGCGCTGGCCGCCTTCGACGAGGCCATCCAACTCGAACCGGCTTACGCCCGCGCCTGGTGCAACCGGGGCACTCTGCACTACGAACGAGGCGAATACGAAGCGGCCCTGTCCGATCTCGACGAGGCCCTCCGTTTAGAGCCGGAATACCCAAGGGCCTTGAATAACCGAGGGGTGGTCTATCGCACGTTGGGGCAATTCGAAAAGGCCATTGCCGACTACACCGAAGCGATTCGCCTTCGGCCCGACTACGCCGACGCCTACGCGAACCGGGCGGTCGCCTACGCCAAACTGGGCGAAACCGAAAAAGCCGAGGCCGACCGCCAAACGGCCCAAAAACTCCACGAATCCGCCCGGCAGGGGAAACTGGCCGCCTCCTGAAACGGGGTTAAACCCTATCGGCAGGGCCCAAGGGATGGTTTGTCAGAGGTCTCTCCCACGGTTTGCCTTCGTAAGCCCTAACTTGACTGCCAAGCGCCTCTGGGTTAAAGGGAAATGCATGGCTTGTACCTGCCGACCTCCCGGATGAACAGAAGAACCTCCTCTTAAGGAGACGAACGGGCGATCCTCTGCAGGACTCCCACCGTACTCCAAGAAGGCTCGTTTCGATTGTTGTAACATTTCAGCCGAATGCAGAGGAGGTTTATTTTAGGATGAACCGGCCCGGAATTGTCATTCCCGCACAAGCTCTCCATCCAGGGTCCTATGAGGCCGGCTCCGTTGTTATTCCTCCCAAGTAGAGGCTACAAGAAGCCTAGATGGGGCGCTTGCGCGGCAGTGACAAGGTACTGCATTCGGCTAAAATGTTACCGAAAAGAGAAGAGACCTTCTGGTCCAGTTCGTGTACTTTTACGGCCGGAATTGCTGGCACCAGTAGATACTGCCCTCAGGGGTTTGGTAGGCGGCTACTCCGATCCAGCGATGGCGTGGATTGAGGATGTTGGCCCGGTGGCCGCTGGATCGCATCCAGTCCCGCACCACCTCCTGACTACTGCGCTGGCCCAGGGCGATATTCTCGGCCACCGGGTCCGAGGTGTGCCGAAGGCTTCGGTGGATGGTCATCCAGGCGGCGTGCCGACGGGCCGACTCCATCAGCTTCGGGCAGACTTCCAGGGGCGGTAATCCATAGCGGGCCCGCTCCTGGTTCGTATAGTCGATGATATTTTTTTCAATGGCGATCAGTTCCACCTTGGCCGAGCCGGACTCGTTCTCTGACGCCTCACGGTCGCTTTTTGCTGCTGGATCGCCTGTCTCCGCCGGAGGAACATCGGCGGACTGTTCCGGAGACGCCTTTTGATCGGGAGAATTCTCCAGGACCTGTTCCAAAGAGGCGTCTTGGGCGGGCGTGGCGGGGGCGGCCGATTCGGAACAAAACCCATCTGCCGAAATCGCCAGAAGCACCCCTGCTGCGATGAATCTGAATAGCATCTCTTCTCCTTTGTAAAACAGAGCCTCACCTGGGTTGTTTTATGCTCGTTGGGGAGATTTCATAATAGATTCTACAATAATCCGCCTTTTTTCCTTGACAACCCCCCTACGGAGATTTCTTCCCATTCTAGCTAAAACAGGGGGGGAGCCTTTCCCTGCTACGAAAGACACAGGTATCTACACAACTCGGCGCCGCCGGAACACCCTCTGGCAAGACGGTATCTCACCAGGTCTTTCCCGCTCCGGGGGCAGCGGCAACCATTCTGCATTCTGCTGGTGCGGGAATAACGAAATCGGGCCTCTTGGAGGATAGGAAAGATGATATAAAATTAGATGTCCCTTTCAGACGGCGGAACATTTGCCATGCGGAGTTTTAGGATCGGCCCATCGAGCAACGACAATTTCTGATTCTGAAGATTCTAGGAGAGGATATGCGGATCGGATTGGCCTACGATTTGCGAAACGAGTATCTGGCGGCTGGCTATTCCGAGGAGGAGACCGCCGAACTGGATCGGCCTGAAACGATCGACGCTCTGGCCGAGGCGATTGCCGCCTTGGGCCATCGGGTGGATCGGATCGGGTCGGCCCGGCGCTTGGTCCAGCGCTTGGCCGCCGGCGACCGCTGGGACTTGGTCTTCAATTTTGCCGAGGGAATCCACGGCCAGGCCCGGGAATCTCAAGTCCCCTGCATCTTGGACGTATTCGGGATTCCTTATACCTTTTCGGATCCGTTGGTGATGGCCGTCTGTTTGGATAAAGGGTTGGCTAAGTTGGTGGTTCGGCAGGCCGGTTTGCCCACGCCCGATTTTGCCGTGGTCGAGCGAGCGGAGCAGGTGGAACAGCTTCGGCTGGAGTTTCCCCTGTTTGTCAAACCGGTGGCCGAGGGAACCGGCAAAGGGGTTAGCCCTGCCTCGATTGTCCACGATCAGTCCAGCCTACTGGCCCGCTGTGAAGAGTTGCTAAGCCGATTTCACCAGCCGGTCCTGGTGGAGTCGTATCTGCCGGGTCGGGAGTTTACGGTGGGGCTGGTCGGCACCGGGCCAGAAGCCCGTGTGCTGGGGACTTTGGAAATCTGCCTGCGTCCCACCGCCGAGCCAAACGTCTATTCCTACCAGAACAAGGAATACTGCGAAGAGCGGGTCGATTATGTGTTCGTTCGGCCGGAGGAGGATCCTGTGGTAGCCCAGGCGGAACAGATTGCCCTGGCTGCCTGGCAGGTGCTGGGGTGCCGGGATGCCGGTCGGCTTGATCTGCGGTGCGACGCCCAGGGACGCCCCCAATTTCTGGAGGCTAATCCCTTGGCCGGACTGCATCCGACCCATTCCGATTTGCCGATGATCTGCACGGCCCGCGGCATCCCCTACCAGCGGCTGATCGGCTGGATTATCGAATCGGCGGCCAAACGCATCCAGCCCACCCAGCCCATCCGCCAGCCTGCCGGAGCAGTCTAACCAGACGCCTCATGGCTTTTTCCTCCGAAAAAGGGTCGAGCCGATGCGAGTGGTCGTGCTGTACAATCAGGTGTCTGCGGCGGCCAATGAGGCGGATCGGGATGTGCTGGTGCAGGCCGAAGCCGTCGAAGCCGCTTTGCGCCAACTGGGCCATGAGCCGATCTCCTTGGAATGCACTCTTCGGCTGGACGAACTGAAAGACCGATTGTCGAGTCTCCGGCCCGAGGTGGTCTTTAACCTGGTGGAATCGTTGGGCGGTTCGGATTGGCTGGCCCATGCGGCTGCGGGGCTTTTCGATGTGCTCCAAATCCCCTACACCGGCAGTCGGTCCGAAGCCCTGATGATTTCCAATGATAAACTGTTGACCAAACGGCTGCTCCGGTTGGCGGGGTTGCCCACGCCCGATTGGATCGTGCCTACCTCCGGCCAGCTCTTCTCGGGAGGAGAAGACACCCTGGGACGCACCCCGGCTGAAGGGGGATCGTTCCTTCATCCTACCACGGTCTGGACAACGGAGAGGGAATCGGTTTTGCCCCACCAAGCAGGCCGCTCAGAAACCACACCCTCCGAAGGCCTCTTTTTGATCAAAATGGTTCGAGAACATGCGTCGATCGGGCTGGACGACGGAGCGGTGGTGCAGGTGCAGAGTGCGGCCCAGTTGCAATCGGCCCTGTCGGAGGCGGCCCACCGGCTTGGCCGACCTGTCTTTGCCGAGCGATTCGTCGAAGGCCGAGAGTTCAATCTTTCCGTTTTGGCCGGGCCGAACGGACCCGAGGTCCTGCCGCCGGCCGAGATCGACTTTTCCGCCTTTCCGCCGGAGAAGGTGCGGATTGTCGGCTATGCGGCCAAATGGGAAGAAGGCAGCTTTGAATACCACCATACGCCGCGACGGTTCGATTTTCCCCCGTCGGACGCTCCGCTTTTAGAGCGTCTGAAACAATTGGCCCTGGCCTGTTGGGAACTATTCCATTTAGGCGGATATGCCCGGGTGGATTTCCGGGTCGATCCGGCGGGACAGCCGTGGATACTGGAAATCAATACCAACCCCTGTCTAGCGCCGGACGCCGGGTTTGCCGCTGCCGTGGCCGAGGCCGGGCTTACTTATGCCCAGGCCATCGACCGGATCGTCCAGGACGCCCTACACCGCCATCGGAAAATGCAACCAACCCCATCCGATGCAGCGGGTAGCCAAGCTCCTGCCCCAGATCGTGAAACTTCCCTCCTGCCGCCAGGCTATCAATTTCGGGATCAGCCCAGGCCGGAAGATCGGCAGGCGGTCCGGGAGATCGTGCGTTCGACCGGCTTTTTCAATCCGGCGGAAATCGAGGTGGCCGACGAACTGGTTCGGGAGCGCCTTCAGGCCGGGCCGGCCAGCGGATACTATTTTCTGTTTTTGGAGCACCAGGGCCAAGTGATCGGCTACGGCTGCTACGGCCCGATCGCAGCCACTGCGGGCAGTTTCGACCTATACTGGATTGCTGTTCATCGGCAGCGGCAAGGCCGGGGCCTCGGCCGGGCCATCTTGCAAGAGTGCGAACGCCGCATCCAGCAGGCAGGCGGCCAACGCATCTATATCGAAACTTCCGGCCGGGCGCAATATGAACCCACCAGGCAATTCTACCAACGTTGCGGCTACCAGTGCGAAGCCCGCTTAAAAGACTTCTACGCCCCCGGCGACGATAAACTGATCTACGTCAAACTCCTAGGGACGCAATAAGACTTCCGCGTCAAACTGCTGAGGGAGCAATAAGATTTTCGCGATGGGCCTACCACCATCTCCCCCGGCGGGACAGTCCCGTAGGGCATAGGCTCTGCCTGCGCCGAAAGCCGGATGAGGGGGCCTTGATTACTACGTAGCGCCTCCTCTATTGTCCTTCCCGCGCAAGCGGAAATCCAGGCTCCCTAAACCTCCCCCAGCCCCCCATGTCCTTCCCGCGCAAGCGGGAATCCAGCATTTTTATATTATTCCCACTTCCTTAGAAAGGACTCCCCGCACTTTCTGCTCTTGGCGAGGAAAATGCCTCCGGCAGTGGGCCGGCTCTCCGGCGGCGGGTTCCGCAAACCAGCACTCCGGCGCCTAACCCTCCCAGCAGCAGTAAAGTACTTGTGGCAGGCTCCGGCACATATTCCACCTGGAAATTGTCGAACCAGGCGTCGCTCAGGGCGTTGGCACTTGTACCACCGCTACGCCGGGCGCCGAAAACACCTGTATTAAGATTAGGTGTGGTATCCAGGAAGGAATACGTAAAAGTGTGCATCTGGTCATCAGTTCCTAATCCGGTTACGGTGATAGTTACCGCCAACCCGGCCGGCACAAATTGGGTCATCACCTCCATGTGGTGCATCACCCCCATCTTCGGAACAAAACCCATACTCATGTTGGATGTGATGTATCCTCCCTCGATCCGGAAAGCCCCCGGCACCTGCGTATATCCCGGATGAAACACCGCCTGATACCCGCCAAAAGCAATTCCCACATTATAGCTTCCTATCGAAGCGCCGGTTGGGATTCCCACATCCAGGGAATAGATGGTCTTGAGATCCCCTGGGGCGATAAATCCTACGGTCGTTAGTGCTGTGTCCGTTACATTCACACTGCCCGGATAGTCGCAAAAAAGTCGGCCGTTATCAAGCAACCATTGGCTATAGCCCCCAGGGGCGGTATAAGTGAGTGTAGTGGGCAAATTTGGCCCGTCGAACGTTTCGCTGAAAATGACTACTGCCCAAGCCTGGCCCGGAACAAGCCCCAGCATCAAACCAGCCACTGCCAAGAACACGTACCGATGCATGGCAACTCCTCCCATTAAACGGAGATGGAATAACCTACCCAATTGGACGGCCCCCCAACTCTTATGATACCCTCCCGGGTGGGGGAATGCCAGTTTTTGTCCAATTTTTTGGAGAAATATGGGGGGCGGGGAGCAGGGGGGCTAGACGCTCTCTGGGGGCCGGGGGCGGCGGAGGATCTCCGCGCAGGCAGCCAGAACGTCTTCCACCTGGATGGCCAGCATCAAGTCTGGCGGGGCACGGCGGCGCTGTCGGCTTGTGCCGATAAAATGGGCCTTTTGGATGGCAATATGCTGCAGGCCGTAGGGGCCGTTCCGTTCCGCCGGCATCGGTCCGTACAGTCCCACACACGGTGTGCCCACGGCGGCAGCCAGGTGCAGCGGCCCGGTATCTGAACCAATAAACATTCGCGCCCTTCGACACAGGGCAGCCAACTGAAACAAACTGCTCGGCGGAGCCAACCGAGCATGCCCTTCGCCGCCGGCAACGATCTGCTCGGCCCACTGACGCTCTTCCTGGCCAGCCCACAAAACCACACTGGGCAGACTGAACCGTTGGCCCAACCCGGAGGCAACCGCCGCATACCGATCTGGCGGCCATCGCTTCGACGGCCAACCAGCCCCCGGATTGATCAGGGCAAAACCGCCCGGCTGAAGTCCCTCCGCGTTCAGCCAGCCGTCCGCCCAGACCCTATCGACCGTCCTTTCCGGCAGGTTGAACCGAACCGGCGGATTTTCGATCCCCAACGGCCGCAATAGCTCGAGGTTGCAGTCGATGATATGCCGCCGGGTCGAACGCACCAGTTCATTATTGAGCCAGGGACTAAGTTCCCGGCCCTTTTCGCAGCCAAAACCGATCCTGCGCCGTGCGCCGGAAAGCCAGGCGGCAATCGCACTGCGGGCCAGGCCCTGTAGATCAATCGCCGCCTCGGGCCGTAATTGCCGGAGTTGCCTTCGCAGTTGCCAGACCTGCCGAGGGCGCCACAACCAGCCTCGCTCGGCCACCACGAGTGCGTCCAAAGCAGGATGACCTTCGAGAATGGCCGCTGCCCGACGTTCCACCACCCAGGCCAAAAAGGCGTCTGGCTTGGCCTCCCGCAGGGCATTGAGCACCGGCAGCCCGTGGATGACATCGCCGATCGCACTGAGCCGAACTAGCAGCACCCTCAGCGGCGTCCGATCCGGCCCTGTGGGCGATTGCCTTTCACGACGGTTTGGAAAATCGGCGTCCATCGGACCCGTTTTGACTAGGAGAACAGAAAAAGAGGAACGAGGGGGACCAGTCGCCAACGGCCCAATCCCCCTCGTGAATTTTTGCCCACTCCTTTTTACCCAACCCGAAACGGGTGCGGTTCCTTCTCTAATTGCGGTTTGCCGAGGGCGTTACAGAGTATAGCCGGCCCTGGGTTCGGGGCGGATGAGCCGTTCCAGGCCTTCGACCGGTTTTTCTGGAGTAGCCTTCATATTTTTGGCGTCCCAGAGGATTTTTTGGCCTGGCGCCCAGACGGCCAAGTTGCCCACTAGCACCATCTCGGTAAGCGGCCCGGCATAATCGGGGAAGTTGGAGGTGGCTTGTTTGCCGGTCTTAATGCCGTCGATCCATTCCTGGAAGTGTCCGCCGGCCGGAGGCCGAGGATATTCAACCTGTTTTTCTTCGGCGCCGGCGTAAATCTCGAAATGCGCCCCATAATCGTCCGGGGAGAACATTTTGCCTTTATCGCCGACAATCACCACGCCGCTGCCGGGCATCAGGGCGGTCTTTTTGTCCTTTTCACGGCGATTACGACGTTCTTCGAGGAACTTGCTTCCTTCCAGCAGGCTCAGTTCGGGCAGTTTGCCGCCGTCGTACCAAATGAGTTTCAAGGCGGGCCGATCGCCCCGAGGACCGAACTCATACTCGATGATCGACCACTTGGGAAAACTGTCGTGCAAGCCGGTGCTTTCGTCCTGCTGGGCGACCTCGGCTTTCACGGAGATGGGGTCCCGTAGATCCAGGCCCATGAAGGGCATATTCATCGTGTGGCAGGCCATGTCGCCCAACGCCCCGCTGCCGAAATCCCACCAGCCGCGCCAAGCGAACGGATGATACCCCGGCGCATAGGGCCGCATGGGCGCCCGGCTGATCCAGCAATCCCAATCCAGTTCTTTCGGGACCGGCTGGGGTTCGGCCCGTTTGTTGCCTTGGGGCCAGATGGGGCGGTTGGTCCAGACATGAACTTCTGTAACCTTTCCCAAAACGCCTGCTTTGAGCAAGGCGGCTGCTCTGCGCAGGCCTTCTAACGCCGTCCCCTGGTTGCCCATCTGGGTGATCACCTTCTTTTCGCGGGCCACCTCGCCCATCAGCCGGGCTTCGTAGATCGTTTGCGTCAATGGTTTTTGGCAGAAGCAGTGTTTGCCCATCCGCATGGCCATCAAGCTGGCTACCGCATGGGCATGGTCTGGGGTGCTGACGGTAACGGCGTCGATTTTTTCGCCGACTTCTTCGAGCATTTTGCGGAAGTCAGTGTAGGTTTTGGCGCCGGGGAAGCGAGTGGCGGCCTGGGCCAACCGGCTCTTGTCCACATCGCAAATAGCGACCATCCGGCCCGCATTGGCGGCGTCTCGAGAGTCGCTATCCCCTTTGCCGCCGATTCCGACGGCGGCAAAAGCCAATTGCTCATTGGCCGCCTTGCTTTCGCGTGGGGCGATTCCACCGGCGACCCAAAAGCCGATCCCGCTAGCCGCGGTGGTTTTCAAGAAATCGCGTCGCGTTGCTCTGGGCATTCTGAGACCTCCTTTTGAAAAACTAAACGAAACCGTCTCGTGGGAACTGTCGTGACAAAACCCCGTTGGCGAGTCGGGCTTTTGTGTGTTTTCTCCAGAACCACTCCGGAGAGACATTGCTGCTTTTTAACATACCGCCTTTCCCGACCGACTGCAAGCAACCCCAGAGCACAAAGAGGCTCCTCGAACGAGGTGAGGTGTTAGTATCTTTGGTCTTCTGAGGTTTCCCTCCGGGTTTGCAGAAAATTTACAAACTTCTTATCTGGGGCAAACACACGCCGAGTAGAATCTCTCTGAGAGTTTGGGCCGGTTCGGCTGGCCTCGGAAATCTTCCGCCCCAGACCTAGGCCGCTGCAGACCTGGTTTGTAGGACCAGGAATGAGGTGGTGGGAGTGCTGGCTGATTCTAACCGGCCCAGCGTGGGGGTGGAGGAGAGCGGTTTTTTTCAAAAGGCAGTATGGGACCTCCCCCCCACAGTGGTAGGCTTGGAAATTTAGAAAAGGCCGACAAAATGGTTGACATCCCCACGGCGCGAAATTATGGTAAGAACTGTATGTTTCCCACCTTTCCGAGACGGGGGAAAGCCTCGGTAAAGTGTCGGGTTCCCGCCGCAACGTCTATCACCTGGACCTATCGATTTTGGGGGAGGACCTAAGCATGTTCCATCGGCGGCCTCGCTTGGCGGTTTGGGGCACATTGGCGGCGTTTCTCGTGGGGCAAGTCTATACGTTTGCCGCCCCGTTTACGATCATCGCCCTTCCAGACACGCAGAACTATTGCGATAGCGATGCGCTGCTGGGCGGCTTTACCGCGCAGACCACCTGGATTGTGAACAATGCTATATCTAGGAACATACGTTTAGTTTCCGGCCTGGGCGATATTGTCAACCACGGCGGCAATACCACTCTATGGAACCGGGCCGATCAGGCCGTGGATGTTCTCGATACGCTCCCCTGGCTGCCGTATGCCATGCCGCCGGGCAATCACGACTACGACACGCCGGGCAACATCCAGGGCGGTGCCACCAATTATGTGAACTATTTTGGATCGGCTCGGTATGCTGGCCGAACGTGGTACGGCGGTTCCTCCCCGGATCAACTGAACCATTATCAAATCTTCTATGCCAATGGCCGAAAGTACCTGCATATCGCCCTGGAATACGACGCCCGCACCTCGTCGATCGACTGGGCCAAAAGCATCCTGAACGCCAACCCCAATACGCCGACGATCATTTCCACCCATGATTTTATTACCACGGCGGGGGTGCGCTCGACCAGTGCGGCCACCGGCGGCAATTCACCCGAAACCATCTTCCAACAGTTGGTCTATCCCTATTCTCAGGTGTTCATGGTGCTTTCGGGCCATTATCACGGGGAGGCGCGATTAATCTCCAATAATACGGCTGGCCAGCCGGTTTTCCAACTGCTGGCCGACTATCAGAATTATCCCAACGGCGGGGACGGCTGGCTGCGGATCATCCAGATCGACGAGGCGGCCAGTGAAATCCGTGTGCAAACCTATACCCCTGGTGTGCCGCTCAATCCCGATCCCCGCTATAAGACCGATCCGGCCAGCCAGTTTACCCTCTCGATGGATTTCCAGGCCCGATTCGGCGACCCGCCCTACCGGGTCGAAGCGGGCAATATCCGGATCGTCCAGAACTGGCTCCAGAATAATCCGGATGACCCAGAACATCCCAACCAGTGGGGCGACAAAACTTCGGCTACGGTTACTGTCCCTCAAGGTACTCCGGGCTTTTCGGTTCCCGATTGGAACACCGGCGACTATTATATTGCAGTCAATAGCCAACGGGTCGATCTAAACAACGGCGTTCTCCTGGCGACGGTTCGGAACAATGGACGGGATAATAACGATGGGGCCGGAATCCGATACGCCACGGTCGAGACCGCCTGCGACGCTACTCCGTGGGGCCGGAATGCTTGGCTAGCCACCAATCCGGCCGGGAACGACAACCGATACGGTGATGAGCTGAACATCGACCTGGCGGCGGCCTGGTTTCCGTTTGCCGGCGATTGGACCGGGGCGCATGGGGATGTGGTTTCCGGCACGCCGGTGATCCGAGCCAGTTCGGTGAATATCTCTTCTTCGAATTTGACCCGGACCGGCACCGGCACTTGGCGGCTCAGTTTGCCCGGCGTGGATACCCGAACCGACGGTCTGGTCTTTGCCAACGGCGGCTCCAATAGCAACAATTTCGCCGCCGCCGGCGCTCTGGCGGATGGGAGCCAATTTGAAATCCAACTCCGGGACAACTGGTCGAGCGGCCAGGAAGACGGACCGCTTTCGCTGCTCTATCTGCCCTACGACACGGCCAATGTGGTCATGGGCCGGATTTCCGGCCTGGGCGGCATCTACAACCGAGCAGGCCAGTTTACCATCCGGCGGGAAGGCGTCGGCACCTATCGGCTCAGCATTCCCGGCCAAACGCCCGAGACCGGCATGTTGCTGTTGACCTCGGATGCCACCTCGATTGCCAACGACAATATTATTTCCTACCAGGCCGACGGCAACGACTTTATCATCCAATCCCGGGACATCAACAATAATGAGCCGCCGAACTTGCAAGATGTGGGCGGGGTGCCGGCCTTTTCCTTTGCCTTTATTCCGTTTGCCAATCCGCCGGTCGTGCCGGGCGGCAGGGTGTTTAATCCGAACAGCCAGGTAGCCGCCGCCAATATCCAGGTCATTGAATACGGTTCCGGCGATGCGGGCGAAAACCTGCATGTGGAAGTTACCGAAGGCAGCGGATATCTGACCACTCCGGTCTGGACCAAGGGGGATTATCAGATCTATCAGAACGGAGCGCCGATTCCGGCTACAGCCGGCGTACTAATGGCCAGCGTCCGGGAAAACGGCCGACTGAATCCGCCCAGCGCCTCGGATACCCGATATGCCATCATTGCTACCAACCATACTAATCCTACCGGCGCCGGCACCTGGCAGGTTTCCACCCACTGGGCCGGGTATCCCACTTGGCCCGGCGAATGGAACGTCAATGTGGCGGTAGCCTATTTCCCCTATGCGGCCGGTTGGCAAGGCGGACTGCTGCTCAACTCCGAAAACAACGGCGAAATGACTACCTTCATCGGCAGTTCGGATATCCAGCTCGGAACCAATCTGATCGACGTGGCAAGTCCGGCCGGTGAATATCAATTATGGCTGAAGAAAAACGCCGGCGTTGATCCGGTCAACGCCTTCAAGGACGGCCTGATCTTTGCCAACGGCGGCAAAGATGAGAACAATTTCGGTGCGGCAGGGCCGTCGGCCGATGGAACCTATTTTGTGCTGGAACCTCATGATTCCGACAGCGGCGGCAACGAAAACGATCCGATCAGTTTCGTCTATATCCCGTATGATACTCCGGGGGTGCCGATGGGCCGGGTCTCCGGCGTCGGCGGCTTGTATAACAAAAGCGGCCAATTTACCCTCCGGCGGACTGGAACAGGCACCTATCGGCTGAGCATTCCCGGCCAAACGCCCGAGACCGGCATGTTGCTGTTGACCGTCGATGCCCTTTCGGCTGCCTCGGATAAGGCTATTTCCTACCAGGCCGATGGCAACGATTTTGTGATTGAAGTGCGGGATTGGAGCTCCAATACGGTTCCGACATTATGGGATGCGGGCAACAACCCGGCCTTCAGTTTCGCGTTTGTTCCGCTGCAGAATCCGCCGACAAATCCGGGTGTGCGGAATTTTGACCCGGCCAGCCAGGTGGCTGCGGCCAATATCCAGGTTACCGAAATCAGCCCCGGCACCGGAGTAGGCGAAAACCAAGTGATGGTTACTGAAGGCACGGGGTATCTCACTACGCCCACCTTTACCCGGGGCGATATGGCCCTGTATCAAAACGGCGTGCCGTTGGATCCCAATCTGGGCGTGCTCTTGGCCACGGTGCGGGATCACCGGCGGGATAATTCCGGCACCGGCGGCAAAAGCGATTACGGCGTGGTCAACGTCTATCTGAGCGGCGGAGCGTACAAGGTCTATACGGCGGCGGCTGATCCGGTCAATCAGCAGTCGCACAATATCGACGTGGCGGTGGCCTACTTCCCGTTTGCCCTAGGGTTTCAGGGTGGTACGGCGGTGGTCGGCTCCGATGGAACCACTACCTTGACCATCTCCGGCTCAGGCGATACCCGCCGAAGCGGCGTGCTGCTGGCTACGGCCGCCGGACATACGCCCGGCACCGGCACCGATGACAATGTGGCTACGGTCAATCCGCTTTCCGACGGCATGGGCTGGACCGTGCGCCTGATGGATAATAGCTCTGGGATCGAAGGCAACGATCCGTTCAATTACGTCTTTTTGCCCTACGGTACGGAAAATCTGATAGCCGGGCAGGTCAACTGGTATGGATATGTACAAAACAAGACCGGCCAATTCAGCCTGGTGCGGGAAGGCACTGGGCTGTATCGGCTCAGCATCCCCGGCCAAAGCCCACAAACCGGAATGCTCCTGCTGACGGCCACCCACGCTAACTCCAGCAGCGATAATGCCCTTTGTTACAAGCCAGACGGCAATGATTTCCTGATCCAGGGCTGGGACATGCAGGGCGATAACACCCATGGGCCGCAGGATACCGATTTCTACTTCGCCTTTATCGGTTTCGACAATCCGCCGCGCAATCCGCAGCTTCGCACGCTCAACCCGAACGCCTTGGCCGCCGGCAATATCCGGGTCATCCAGCATGATACCGGCGATACGGGCACCTCCGTGTCGGCCTTTACCGAACAATCCACCGAAGCCTTTACCGTGTCCAATGCGAATCGGGGTACCTATTGGCTTTCGATCGACGGAGTTCCGGTCAGTGCCGACGGCGGGGTGGTCATCAGTAGCGTTCGGCAAAACGGCCGAGACAACGGCGATGGCCAGGGCAATTGGTTCGCCCAAAGCGTTACCGTCCGGGATGGCAGCACCTATTATGTGAATACCTACCGGGTTAGCGCCGGTGGTTATGCTACCACGGAACACAACATCGACGTGGCGGCCGTCTATTTCCCGTTTTCCGGCGGTTGGCAGGCCGGGCATGCCATGGTTTCCACCAATGGCGGGCCTATTACCAGTTTGGTTGCCACGCCAGGCATCGACCTGGGCGAAGAGTTTATCGATAACCAAAACGGCCAATTTTATCTCCGGCTTCCCGGCGTGAACGCCTTGCGCGACGGGCTGGTCTTTGTCAATCATGGCAAAAACGAGGGCAACTACGCCATGGCCGGCCCGGCCACCGACGGAAGCCAGTTTATCCTGATGGTCCATGACAATGGCGTGGATGGTTCTGGATTAGAACAAGACCCCATCGCTTTTGCCTATATCCCGTTTGATACGCCGGGAGTGGTCATGGGGCGGGTTTCAGGCGAAGGCGGCCTGTTCAATAAATCGGGCAATTTCACGCTCCGCCGGATCGATGTGGGCACCTATCGGCTCACGATCCCCGGGCAAAATCCCACCACCGGCGCCCTGCTGGTTACCGGCGATGTCCAGACAGGCGGCACCCGGGATAACATTGTTACCTACCAGGCCGACGGCAACGACTGGATCATCCAGGTTCGAGATTTGCCCAATAATCCTCCCGTGTTGGAGGATGTCTTCAATTTTCCGGTCTTCTCATTTGCCTTTATCCCGTTCGACAATCCGCCCACGGCTCCGGGGCAACGTCTGTTCGATCCGACCGCCCAGGTAACCGCCAGCAAACTTACCGTCATCCAGAACAATACCGGCGGCAACCCGGACGCCGTCCATGTGGATGTGGAAGGCAGCGGCTACGTTACCGCCCCCTTCTGGAACCGAGGCGACTATCAGCTTCGGCAAAACGGCCAGGTCATTGATCTAACCAAGGGGGCCTTGCTGGCCAGCGTGTGCGAAGACGCCCGGAGCGACACGGGCGAACCTGCCGGTGGAATCGGCATGGTGGCCGTCAATTACAAAGTGGATTTCGGCGGCGTGCAGGCGCCAGGTCTGGCTACCCATCGGGCGGGTAACAATTACAACGGCAATGAAATGAACGTCAATACCACCGTCGCCTTCTTCCCGTTTGCTCAGGGGTGGTTGGGCGGCTATGTAACCGGTAACGACGGGACCGCCGACGGCCCCATGCAACAGATCATCGGTGCCCCGGGCCTAGTCATCGGCACCCATGTGATCGATTCGCCCAGCACCACCGGCCAATATGATGTGTATCTGCCCGGCTCGGGCGACACCCGCCGAAGCGGCATGTTGCTGGCCACGGCCGGCGAAAACGAAAACAATGCCGCCAGTGTGGCGGCCAAATCGGACGGCTCCGGCTGGACCGTCAACGTGGTCAACTTCAACCAAAACTTCGAAAACGACGACTTCTCCTTTGTCTTTGTCCCCTATGGCACTCGGAACCTGATCGCCGCCGAAATCAACGAGCAGGGCTACATGGACAATTCCACCGGCAAGCTCTATGGCTTCCGAACCGGCACGGGCGTGTATCGGCTCCGGGTGCCCGGCTATAGTCCATCGGATGGCGTCCTGCTGCTGACGCCGGTATCCACCTATAACACCGCCAACCAGGACAACATTCTGACCTACACGGCTGAGGGCGATGAGTTTGTCATCCGGGGCTACGACCTGGGCAATGCGGAACCCAGTTTGCAGGACACCCGGTTTTGGGTCACCTTTATTCCGTTTGACAATCCGCCCAGCGAGCCGCAGCTTCGGTTAGTAGATCCCAAGAGCGTGGCGGCAGCCAATCTGCGTGTGGTGCAAAAGGATACCGGGAATACGGCCGCTTCGATTACGGTAACCACGCCGCAGGCCACACCGGGCTTCTATCTCTGGCAGGCCAATACAGGAGATTTCTATATGGCCAGGGACGGTGCCCCGGTGAATCTCAACCAGGGGATTTTAATGGCTACGGTTCGGAATCTGGGCCGGGATAACCAAGATGGATATGGGGTCCGGTATGCTTCGGTGGAGGTGTCGGCCGAGCAACCGGCTAATGCTTGGTTAGCCACCGCGGTGGCCGGCTCGGATAATAGCGAATTGAACATCGACCTGGCGGCGGCTTGGTTCCCCTTCAGCGGCTCCTGGTGGGGCGCCCATGTCAATGCCAGCGGTCAGGTTTGGGCCTCCCAGGGAATCAGCCAAAGTATGTTCACCCAGGTCGGCACGGGCCGATACCAACTTCAGATTCCAGGCGTCGATTCCTTGGCCGATGGGATGCTGTTTGCCATCGGCGGCTCCAACTCCAATCGGGTGGTTAGTGCCGGCATCCTGCCGGATCACAACGGCTGGCTATTGGCCGTGCGTGGCAATGATCAAAATATCACTAGCTACGTCCAGGACGACTTCAGCGTCCTGTATATCCCCTACTTCACCAAGGGGCTGATCGGCGGCCTGATCGACGAACAGGGCAATGTGGTCCAAGGGGCCGGCGAAGAGCTCTTCTCGGTAACCAAGCTGGGTACCGGACAGTATCTGCTGGATATTACCGACGAGTCGCCGGAGACCGGCATGTTGCTTCTGACCGCGGCGAAAATCTGGTCCGACACCGGCGCTGCGGATGACAACATCCTGGCCTACCAGGCACTGGGCGACGATTTCCTAATCTACTCGTTTGACCTACCCGGTCTAGTGTTGGAAGACACCCAGTTCGTCTTCGCCTTCATTAGCTTCGACAATCCGCCCAGCATTCCGGAGCCGAGCACACTGGTGCTGCTTCTGCTAGGAGCGGCGGGCTTGTTGGGCTATAGGTATTCGCGCCGCCGGAGAGCCGCTTCTGGTTGACCTAGACAACCCCCACCACGCCCTACCGTTTCTGTACCGTCTTCCCCTGTCCTTTTTGCGCAGAGAGCGACTGGGTTCCAGTCTTGTCAGCCTGGCCTTGAATGTCCAGGCAACAGACCGTCTGATAGACGCTGCTTCATACGAGGAATCTAGTCCTTTTTGAAGCGGCAGTGGATAGCTTCCCGTTTCTCGAAAAACCGGAAGTTTTTAGAGGCCCCCTCTAAAGAGTTGTTTGGCTTGTCCCCGATCGCAACGTAGGCTTGAGTATCGTCATCTGACGAGGGCCGACGCCTTTTCGTCCCCTGGACCAATAGGGGGATTGGTGCTGGCGGAAACCATCTTTCTTTTTTTCCAAAGGGGGAAAGCCATGAATCCTTCCGGAATCGACGAGGGGAAGAAGCGAACGCTGTTCGCCATCGGCGCGGGCTTGCTGGGCTTACTGATTCTGTTGGCGGTTTTGGCCGAGGAAGGGGAAGAAGACGAAAAGAATCAGCTTTCTCATCCGGCGGCAGCGGCGACGTTCAATAACACCTTGCAGACGCCTGGGCAGGGTTCCCTAGGGACGCCGATACAGGCTGATACGGGAGCGATCCCGGTGCAGAATACTTCAGGGCAGCGTGGGACGGAAACGGGGAGGGGGAAGGTCTGGCGGCAGCAGTACGCCGAGGTTCGTTCTGCTCGGCAAGCGGCGTCGCAGGCCCTCCGACAAATATCTGCTCACTTGGGCGGGCGGGTAAAACCTTTCGGTAGCTCCGCCGTCGCAGACGCAGAGGATCGACAGTTTCTCATGATGTTCGAAGGGCAGGAGCGGGGCCAGCCGATTCGGGGTCTGCTTCGGGTCTCGGTGGCCGAGGATGGGACGTATGCCAGTGCCGCCTGGGCGCCGCCAGGCCAGGACTTGGTCGCTCTTTTGACTCAAACTGCGCGGGCTGAAAAAACACCTTCCGGCGGGAGGACCCCGCCGCCTGCGCCGGTTCGTTGGCAAAACGTGCCCCTGCCGGACGGGACCGGATCGATTCGGCTTCCCGAAGGCTGGCGGATCACCAGCGTCAACACTCCCCAACAAGGTTGCATTAGCGCCGAAGGCCCCCAGGGTGGTATCGAACTGGGATATGCCACTCAGGTGTTGACGCCGGAGGCGGCAGCCATGTCGCTGATGCCCCTGCCGGATACCTTCCCCGTGGCCGCGTACTCCAATCCTGAACGGGCCACGGCAGACGTGTTTCAGATTGTGGCTCGCATAAACCAAGCGAAAGGACTGCCGGCCATGCGATGGGGCCGGGTGATCCATTCGGAACCTGCCCCGGCCACCCTGGGCGGACAAGCTGCCATCGTGCATTTTACATGGGAAAAAGAACAGGCCGGCCAATGGTTGCCTGTCGAATCGTTGGCCTATGTCAATATGGCGCCGGTCAGTCCTCAGTCCTGGATGTATTACAATTCGTTTGTCTCTGCCCCGGCAGCCAAGTTTCGCCAAAACCTCAAAACACTTCTGGAAATCTGGGGTTCTTGGAAGGTGAGTGATAAGGTGCATCAATCTCGGCTGGCCAAGGCCCTGCAAACCCAGCAGGAGGCCTTTGACATCCAGCAGCAATCCTACCAGTACCAGCAGCAAGTTTCCGACCGAGTGTGGAAGGCATGGTCGGAGGTGAATCGAGGGCTGCAAGCCGTGCTGGATCAGGATACCGGGAAAGTCGGCCACCTGGACCTGCGTTGGGCCGACGATGTGGTCCGCCGAGCTAACGAGCTGGAAGGCGCCGAACGATGGATCAAGGTTGATCCATTCCGACTGGATTATTGACAGCAACGTGGAGACGCCCGGGGCTTCAAGCTGTTTAGGCCCCTGAAGGGGCGATCGAAAATCTGTTCCGCCCCTGCCGTTTAGGCGACGCACGAGGTAAAATAAAATCTTTTTGGAGGGCCCCTCAGGAGGGATTCTGGAGCAGGCGTCTGGTCCGCCCATATTTTTCGGGCCAACGGTTTGGCTTGGCGGCGTTTTTCTTCGTCGGCTAGACGCCTTGGAGGCGTTTCCCAAAGCAATTCTGGCATTCAAAAGGACATGGAATCTTCTTCAAAACAGATGGCTAAGGAGTTGGTTAGCTCGCCAGGGTGGGGCTGGGCAAAACTAGTCCCGGAGGTGTTTCGGATAGGCGGCCGGGTGCGGCAACCGGCTCGGCTTTTGGCCCTGGCCATGCTGGTCGGGGTGGTGGCTGGCGTGGGAGGAATCGCCTTTTATCTGGCCACCCGGATCATGGAACACTATGCCTTAGGAGTGGTAGCCGGTTATTGGCCGGAACCCCGACCAGGCGGCGAAGGCGGACTTTCGTGGTTAGAAGGGCCACGGACTCCTCTGCACCTATCTTGGCTTTTGTTGGTTCCCACGTTAGGCGGCTTGGTCAGCGGGGCCTTGGTGTTTTGGTTGGCGCCGGAGGCCAAGGGGCATGGGACGGATGCCGCCATTGCCGCCTACCATTCTCGGGGCGGAGAGATTCGGCCCCGGGTTCCGCTGGTCAAAATGGCAGCCAGCACGATCACCTTGGGTACTGGCGGCTCCGGCGGCCGGGAAGGACCGATCGCTCAAATCGGGGCGGGGTTTGGTTCCGTATTGGCCCAGATGCTTCGACTCCGGACAAGAGAACGCCGCATCCTGATGGCTGCCGGCATGGGCGCTGGCATCGGAGCGGTATTCCGGGCGCCGTTGGCCGGCACCCTCTTTGCCGCCGAAGTGCTGTATCAAGCCCCGGAATTTGAACCCGAAGTGATCATCCCGGCCGGTATTGCCAGTGTGGTGTCGTATTGTACGTTTTCGAGCGTGCTGGGCTGGCGCCCGCTGTTTACCATTCCGGAACTGAGTTTTTCTAATCCCTGGCAATTGGGGCCGTATTTGATTCTGGCCCTTTTCACGGCCGCCCTGGCTAGCCTGTATGTGCGGACCTTTTACGGATGCGAACGATTTTTCGACTCGATGCAGCGGGTTCCGCGGGCGTTTCGGCCTGCGATGGGGGCGCTGCTGACCGGTCTGGTGGCGGTGGGCTTGTTCAAGATAGCTCAGGCGTTTGGATATGCCTGCCCAGAACAGACTTTGGCTGTCTTGGGGTTCGGCTACTCGGCCGTTCAAGATGCGTTGCTGCACGACGGCGGCGCGGGGGCAACGGTGCTTTTGGCCATCGCCCTGGGCAAAATCCTGACCACCTCGCTCACCATTGGCAGCGGCGGCTCCGGCGGGGTGTTTGGCCCTTCCATGGTCATCGGCGGCTGTGCCGGCGGGGCGCTAGGCATCTGGTTCCATCAGCTTTGGCCGGACCTGGTACCCCATCCGGCCAGTTTCGTGGTGGTGGGCATGGCCGGGTTTTTCTCGGCGGCGGCCAAAACGCCCTTTTCCACCCTGATTATTGTCAGCGAAATGACCGGCGGCTATAGACTCCTTCTGCCTGCCTTGTGGGTCTGTACGATTTCTTATGTGCTTTCGGGGCGAAAGTCGCTTTATGCCTCGCAGGTGGAAAGCCGCGCCCGTTCGCCCGCCCATCAAGGAGAACTCTTGCAGGAAATCTTGGCCGAAGTCCGGGTGGGAAGTTGTTTTCGGCCTGCACGCCGACCGATTGCGATTCGGCCTCAAGAGCCCTTGGAGATGATCCTCCAACATGTACACCGTAAACCCACGCCCATTTTGCCTGTGCTGGAGGCTGAAGATCGGCTGGTGGGAGTAGTGGCGCTGGAGGAGGTAGTGCTGGCGGCCCAGACGCCGGCACTCCGACCTCTGGTCGTGGCGGAAGACCTGATGCGAACTGATATCCAGCCGCTTATTCCGGAGGATACCCTCGATGTGGCTTTAGAACGCCTGGTGGCCAGCGATCTGGGCGCTTTGCCGGTAGTCGAAAACCTTCTTTCCCGCCGATTTCTCGGGATCATCCACCGTTCAGAAATCATCCGGGCCTATCTGCAACGGCTGCCCCGCTGGGCGGCACGTTGAACGCTTTCTATTCCCCGGCCCCGTAGAAACCCTGAAAAAGAACGGGCGCTCGGTAGGAAAGAATTAGAGGATGCCTCTAGGAGGGTTGCCTACACCGAGGCAGCCACGGCGGCCTGAGTTTCCGAAGCATTTTCGGCGGCGGAGGTGTGGATGGTCCATTGCAGGACTACGCTCCAGCGGCCCTCGGCGTCGGCCTGTACCTGCCAATGCGGCAGTACCACCACCGACTGATGTACCAGTTCAAAGCCGCCTTCCGACTGGCTGACCGTCTCGATCGGGAAGGTCCACACACCGGTGGGCCGGGAGGCCTGGAAACTGACTTCCAACCCCCGCCACTGATCGGCCAGTCGCAATCCTTCCACGTCCGCAAGCTCCAGTCGGCTCCCTAAATGGCCCAGACGTTGGCCATCCAACGTGGCAAAGAAGCGGTCGTCTGCGCCGGCGGGCATGGCCGCCCAGTTGAACTCCACGGCAAAACAGAGCCGAGCATCCGGCGGCAAGTTCTCTAGCAGATAAGCCACCTCGATCCGGTCGGAACCGGCCTCCAGGGTTACCCCCTTGGTCAGCCGGAACGAAACCTGCCCGACTCGGCCATCCCGGATCATTTGCAGTTGGATCCGTCCCGGATTCCGCCGCACACGGGCCGCATAGGGCGCCATGAGAAAATCGCCCAGTTGGCGAGCCTGGCCCGATTCGATCTGGGCCAAACTGACCTCAGGCTCCAAGAAGTGTTCCAGCAGACTTTTTCGCGGATGGTCGTCATACTGGAGTCGGCGATCCAGCCCCGGCTGCTTGAAGACGATCCGGTCATGGATGCTGGCCACCTGCTCCTGGCGCTGAGCGGCCCCTTGCCGGACCTTTTGATGGTAGGCTTCCGGCCGACGGGCCAGCGTGGCCAACAGATTCACCCTAGCCTGCCGAACATCCAGTTCATAGAGCATTCCGCCGCGAGCCGGGGCAAACCAGAGGGCCAACTTGTCGTTGGCCAGGCAGACCTCCGGCCGACCGTCGAAATTGTAATCGCCATGGCTATCCTGGACCCAGGCGGCGGGCCGACCTTCCGCCTGATGGAGCAGTTGCTCGGCGGCGATCAGATGTTCATAGACGGCGTTTCGCAAGTGCGGCAGATACAGACCGCCAAACGCCCCGTGCCAATACGCACAATTGCACTGGGCGCGGTAAAGTTCCCGTTGGGCCTGCTGAATGGCCGGACCGGTAAGGCCGGATTGCTGGACCTGCCGTATCTGCTGGCTTAGGCCCAACATCCGAGCGTACATTTCGTTGGCTTCCGGGTATTTGACCTTGAAGTTTCGCCAATACCCGCCCCGGATGAACCGCCGAATGGCCGGCCATCGAGGGTCCCCATGCATTTGATGGACCAGCTCGTCGTATTCGAGTTGCAACTGGGTCGGCAAGGCCCACTCGGTCATCTCCCGGTAGCTTGCCTCCGGGAGATAGATATTGCCCGCCGGCGGTAGTTGGTCCCGCGCTTCGGCAAGGGTGGTCAGTTGCAGCCAAGTTGCGTTGGCCTGGAGGGCCTCGAAAAATCGCTCCAACCACCGATCGGTATAAACATGCTTGTAGGTTTCCGGCCATGTGCCGAACTTCTCCCCATCGTCGCCGAAGGTGATCACCGCGTCGGGCGTCCGGTTGGCGATCTCTTGCAAATACTGGATCGTCTCCTTCGGGTCGGCAAAGGGGATGGTATATCGAAGCTTTTCACTGCCGGGGAAGATGGCCAACAGTCGGCCTTCGTCTTCGCTCATGTAATAACCGGTCAGTTGTTCGTCGCGCAGCCCGGCGATTTTGAAATGGAAATCGTCCAACACCGTGTATTCGATGCCGGCGTCAACCAGGTCCCGCGTAAGCGACTGTTCCCAGACCCGTTCCGGCGTCCACATGCCGCGCACCGTAGCGCCCAATCGCTGCGAAAGCCAACGGCTGTAGGCCCGGATTTGGCCAATCCGGTCTTCGGCGGGGATCATCGTCAGGATGGGTTCATAGAACGGACCGCCGAGGATTTCGATCCGGCCTTGGCCGACCAGCTCGGCAATGCGATCCAGGTACTCCGGGTGATGCGTCTGGAGCCACTCGGCCAAAGGCCCGCTCAGGTGCAAACTGATCCGAATGGACGGGTACCGAGAAAAGACCTCCAAAAACGGTCGGTAACTTTCCTGATACGCCTGCTCGAAGACATGATCGAAATTGCCGACGGGCTGATGATTGTGCAAAACCAGGGCTAAACGGATGGTGTGTGGCATGGCGGCTAATCAGCGGCTTGAAGATGGACTATTAAAAAACCATTCCAAGAATGCGTCTTCCCGGATAGGTGCTTTTCCGTCGAGGAAAAGCAACGGGATGCTTTTACTTTATCGGTAATTTCGCCCTAGTTTGTCCAATTTCCCTAATGGGAAATTCTTGCTCCATACAAGAAAACTTCCCAAAATACATGGATTATCCATTTTAACCGGTTTGTTTAGAAGAAATCTCTTCCGTTTCCGGCAACTCCAGTTCTACTTCCCGCAGAAACGCCGCCGCCTCCTCGGGCGGGACCGGATTGATGTAAAATCCGGTACCCCACTCAAACCCGGCCGGACGCGTTATACTCGGCATAATCTCTATATGCCAGTGATAATGCGCCAGTTCCTGTACGTCAAAGGGGGCCGTGTGGATGATGTAATTATACGCTGGCTGGTCCAGGGCCGATTCAATTTTCGCAATCGTTTGTTTCAACACCCCGGATAATTCGTCAATTCCGTTTTTTTGGATATTTTCGTAATGGCTGGAATGGCCTTTCGGCAAAATCCACGTCTCGAACGGAAATCGGCTGGCAAACGGACAAAACGCCGTAAACGACGGCGTATCCACTACAATCCGCTTTTCTGTCGCTAGTTCCTGTTGGATCATGTCGCAATAAACGCACCGGCCGCGATAATGATAAAACTCCAAGGAACCGGTCATCTCTTCCCAGACGTTAATCGGCACGATGGGCGTAACGATCAGTTGGCTGTGGGTGTGTTCCAGGGTGGCCCCGGCAGCCGGTCCGACATTCTTGAAGATCATCCCATACACAAGCCGGGGGTCCTTCTTCAAATCCACCAGGCGATCCCGATACACCCAAAGCACCTCCTGGATTTCCGGCTCGGAAAGTTGGGAGATGCTCCAGAGGTGTTTGGGCGTCTCGATGATCACTTCGTGGGCGCCCACGCCCCGCATCATGTCGTAGATGCCTTCGCCGCGTTTGTGCAGATCGCCTTCGATTTCCAGGGCGGGAAACTTATTCGGCACCACCCGGACCCGCCAGCCTTCCCGGTTCGGCGGGGCGCCGGGGTTTCGATAGGCCAGGATTTCGCCGGGGGTTTTATCTTCATGGCCCGGACAGAAAGGGCAAAACCCTCCCCGCCGACGCCGAACGGAAAATTCAAAATCATGGGGCCGTTTGGCCCGACTCTTGGCCACAATGACCCATCGGCCCACAATCGGATCTTTCCGTAAATCAGGCATAGCTCTTCCTAAATGAAAAAAGGGGGTACATTTTAGCCGAGTAAGATTGGTCCTTAACAAAGAAGGCCCTATAACGCCGCCGCGAAAGCGAGATCCTTTTTTTCCTATTTCCTAAAGGAGTCTAGGTTTTCGTTCTTGTACAAGCAAACCTGAACTGTTGCTTTCGCAGGAATCTGCGTACCCGACGGCCGTCTCCTTCGGCTGAATGGTTCCGAGGTTCTAAAAACAGGGATCTCGACAGAGGTCGTTGCTGTGGATAATTTGCACACCTGTCTGCGCCATCTCTGCCAAAGCGGCTGCTGTATCGCCAGGCCGAAGTTCCACGCCCCGGCAGGCGTCTTCGATCACCCAGGTGCGGAACCCTAGACGCACTGCATCCAGCGCGGTCCACCGCACGCAATAATCCGTCGCTAATCCGCCAATATATACCTCTTCCACCCCCTCCCGACGAAGATACTCCTCCAATCCGGTGCTCCGACGACGCCCGTTATCGAAAAATCCGCTGTAACTGTCCACCTCCGGGTCCACTCCTTTGCGAAACACCGCCTGGATCCTGGAAAGGTCCAAATCCGGATGAAACTCCGCCCCCGGCGTGTCCTGCACGCAATGCACCGGCCAAAGCACCTGCTCCAGCCCGGCCAATTGGATCACCTCTCCCGGCGTTCGGCCCGGATGGTTCGCCGCAAAACTCAAATGCCCCGGCGGATGCCAATCCTGCGTGGCCACCACCCGATCAAACCGATCCAGTAGCCGATTGATCACCGGTACCACCCGGTCCCCCTCCTGCACCGGCAACGCCCCGCCCGGACAAAAATCGTTCTGCACATCCACAATCACCAGACAGTTCATGCGGAACCTCTCCGCCCCCGCCGCTGGGGCCTTGCCAGCCTTCCCACTCTCCGTCTTACCACCATTTGCGCCGGCATGGCGCCGGAGAGCAGGTTCCTCCATTCAGCGGCCAGGAGCGTCCAAATAAAAAAGGGGTGCGGCCAACGCCGTACCCCTCTATTCTATCCGACCTTGCCGTCCAAGGTCTATCTGATTTCTGGACGCAGAGGGCATTTTCCTTTATCCGTAGGACGCCGATCGGTGTTCCAGCGTTTCTTTCGACCCCCGAGGGCGTCCCAATCCGTCCGAAAGCCGACGGCATCAGACCTTTTCTTTTACCGGTTCTTTTACCGGCGGCTTGGGGGCGGATTTTTTCAGTCCCTTCCGCGGCGATTCCGGAACGCCCTGCTCCGGCGCCGCCGGGCCGATCTGTTCCAACGACTTCTTCAACTCCTCGAGTTGTTTCTGGAGTTTTTCCAATTGCTGCTGTTGTTTTTCAAGTTGTTTTTGCAGGTCCGGGCGGATGCGACCCGGCAAACGGGGTTCTTTCGGTTCGCCGCCGAACCAGGGGCTGGGCGTCTCCAAGGATTCAATGTCGATCGGACCGGTCCCGCCCAGCATCCGTTCCACATGAGGCCGTATATCCGGCGGTAATTTGTCCAGCTCCTTTTCGGTAACTTCCCAGGTCTGACCGTCCTTTTTCACGCTGATCCGGGCCGGCTCGTTGCCGGTCTTCGTCACGGCGATGCTCAAGCCTTCCGGCAAGACGGTCTGCCCGCCGAACTGCCACCTAAACCCCGGCGGCGCTACAAACCCCGGCTGGAAGAATCGGAACCGGAGCGGTTGGCCCGGCTGCATCTTCTCAAACCACTTGCGGAAGGCCTCGAAATCGGGATTGCCCGGTGCGGGGATCGGCATGCCCCAGCCGAAGCCTGGCGTCATTTGTTCCGGCGGACGCTTGGCCGGGGTTACGTCGATCTTCTGCCGCTTGCCCTCCCGCACGATCTCCAACGAAAGCTTCTGCTCCTTGGCCGACTCCACTGCCTCGACGAGATCGTTGATCCGGTTGAGCTTTTTGTCCCCGGCTTGCAGGAGAATGTCGTGTTCCCGGAGTCCTGCTTTGGCGGCCGGGCTGTCCGGTACTACCGAGCGAACCACCAGACCCTGGCCTTCGGGCAGTTGCAAATGCGACCGGAGCGTCGGATCCACCGGCGTACACTCTACGCCCAGCCAGTACTCGCTGGGTTTGGGCAAAGAGTCCGAAAAGCCTCCCCCATGAGCCACGCCAACCGCCCCGCCGGGGATCGAGTGAACCTGAATCTGCATGGAGTGCGGCGGAACCGCGCCGTGTTCTGCTGCCGTTGCCCAGATCGGTAACCCCACCAAAACACCCAGTACCATCCACCATCCTACCTTGTACATCGCCAACCTCCTTTTGAAAAAAAGCCTAACAACCTGACCAACCCACACCATCAACGTTTTGCTTCCTCTCCGTTTTCATTTGTTACCGAAGGAAAGGTTTTGTTACAGAAGGTGTGCCGATCTCGACAGCGGGCCCCTCCAAAGAGGCGAAAGCAATCCTCTTATGGGGCGGGTCGGCACAACCCGAGGAAACCTATTGATACCGCTCCCCCTGGGGACGGCGGTATAGTTCCACCTGTTCCACAGGTACCACGACTTGGCGGCCATCTTCGATCCGAAGCGGCACAAACCCACGAGAATGGGAAACTTCGGCCCCCCACCGACGAAGTAACTCGAGCAGTTCTTCAGGAATAGGAGGCCGGGACGGAGCCAAACCTCTCTCCGGCACTGCCGGGCTGACCGGAACCCGGACTACCTCCGGCACGCCATCCGGCCCCCTGCCGGCCGTCAGAGTTACATATTCCCACCCAGAAGAAGATGGTCTCCCCGAGGATTCCGGGCCTTCCTTCAACCAATCTTCTTCCGATGGCGTCTTTCGTTCCTGTGTTTCCTGGTTGGCCTGTTTGGGAAGAGGAGTGCTTTGGACTATGAGTCCTTCTTGGGAACTGGTTGGGAGGCCGGGCCAAATGTCTCGCATCCAATACCCCCCTAAAAAGGCAACCAGGACACCTCCTGCCAATGCGAGGATTTGCCATGCCGGACTACGGATTGGGCGGGTGGATGCAGGCCGAACCACCGGCTGCGGTTTTGGGGCGATAGGAGTTTGCACCAAACAGGGCATTTCCTGCCGCCATGTTTGGGCTTCCAAAAAGGCCAGGGCCAACCGCCGCCAGCCTTCCGGATGGACCGCTACCTGCTGGAGCACTTCCCGCCGCTGGGCTTCCGAAAGTTCCCCATCGACGAGCCGATCCAACTGCCCCTCATCCAGGGTGTGCTGCTCCTCTTTGCCGGGTGGATTTTGAGGGAAGTCGGCTTTCATGCTGTCCGCAGGGGGAGTGCCGCCAGGGCCGGTTTGGGCCTTGGCCAACTTATCAGACCCCTCTTGAGAAGGAAAATGAGCGTTCATAACTGACCATCTCCTTCGACCAAGGAGGCGAGTTGCTCACGCAGTCTGCAGCGCGCCCGATGGAGCCGGGCTTGGATTGCGCCTTCGGTGGTTCCCAAATGTTCGGCGATTTGGCGATAACTCCAGTCTTCGGTGTATTTTAGGAGGAGGATTTCGGCGTCCCGTTTGGGCAACCGGTCCAAGGCCCGCCGGAGCAACTCCCGGCGTTCGGCGGCCAGAAGCCATTGAAGCGGATCCCCTCGGACCGATTGGGCAGCCGGGTCAGACACCCGTTGGGCATACCGATCCACCAATTTCCGGTGTCGGCCTTGTCGGCGGCGGTAGAGCAGGGCCTGCCGAACCGCCAACCGATAAAGCCAAGGGGCCGCTTTTGTCGGGTCTGCCAAAGGGGCTTTTTGTTCCACGGCGGCCAACGCCACCTCCTGCATGACCTCTTCGACCGCCTGCGGTTCCCCCAACCGCGCATAGACGACCGTCCGAAGCCAACGCTCGTGCTCCCGGAGCAGCCGGGACCAATTCAGCGCCGGGGCTTCGGTCGTCGATGGGGAAGGCGGGCCGCTGCTCGACGAAGCCATGCCGAAGGGTCCTCTATAAAAAAGTTGCCGGGAGAGGGATGCCTGTTACGGCGATCTTAAAAATGCCACTTTAGAGTTATTCAAAATGCATCTATCGAGGGGACTTTCCTGGGAATCCTCTTTCATTTTACACTCTCTCCATAGGAAGTTTTGTTGGAAATTGTTGGGAGGCGATGGTTTATGCGGAAAGACCCGTTGAGTTGGATAGAGGCCGAGTTGGAGCAATTGGATCAGGCCGGGTTACGGCGGCGTCGGCGAGTTCGGCAAGGGCCGCAGGGAGCGGTGGTGGTTCTGGATGGACGGGAGCTGGTGAATTTTGGGTCGAACGATTATCTGGGGTTGGCGTCCGACGAACGGGTGAAAGCTGCCGCTGTTGCCGCGGTCCAGGAGGGGTGGGGTGCGGGGGCCAGTCCTTTGGTGAGCGGTTATAGCGTGCTGCATCAGAGATTGGAGAGTCGGCTTGCGGAGTTCGAGGGTAGAGAGTCGGCGGTGGTGTTTGGCAGTGGGTTTGCCGCCAATATGGGAACCATTGCCGCTCTGGTGGGGCCGGGCGATGCGGTGTATATGGACGCCAAGAACCATGCGAGTCTTTGGGATGGCGCCCGGCTGAGCCGGGCGGATGTGCGGGTCTATGGGCATGGGGAGTATCGGCAGCTGGAGCGGCTTTTGGAGCGTGGGGGGCAGTATCGGCGTCGGCTGATCGTAACGGATGGCCTTTTCAGCATGGACGGCGATTTAGCGCCGCTTGGCGAGTTGGTCGAACTGGCCCATCGGTACGAGGCCATGCTCTTGGTCGATGAAGCCCATGCGACGGGGGTCTTCGGTGCAGGTGGGCGAGGGACGGCTGAGCATCTGGGCGTGGAAAAAGAGATTCCGGTGCAGATCGGCACGTTGAGCAAAGCGCTGGGTTCGGTGGGCGGATTTGTGGTGGGCAGCCGCATCTTGATCGATTGGCTGGTGCAGCGGGCCAGGTCGTATCTATTTTCCACGGCGCCGCCGGCGCCGATGGCGGCCGCAGCAATGGCCGCTTTGGAGATCGTGCAAACCGAACCGATCCGCCGACGCCGCCTTTTGGAATCGGCCGATTATGTCCGGGCCGAATTGCGTCGGCAGGGGTGGAGGTTGGGCCCCAGCATGAGTCAGATTATTCCCGTCCTAGTGGGCCGGCCGGAAACGGCCCTGGAGTTTTCCGCCGCATTGGCCGAGCGGGGCCTCTTTGTGCCGCCGATCCGACCGCCTGCCGTGCCGGAAGGCGAGTCCTGTTTGCGGATCAGTCTTTGCGCCAGCCATAGCTCGGGGATGATCGACGCCCTTTTGGAAGCCCTGGCCGTCCTGGCCAAAAGGTTCCTAAGTTGATCGGGAGTTCCGCTCTGGATAGGATGAAAGGTTTGGGAAGCAAAAGGCGTTTTTCCAAAGGATCGCATGATGGCGGAGTTTCGTTTGGAACGGGATACGATGGGCGAGGTGCGTGTGCCTGCCGAGGCGTATTGGGGCGCCCAGACGCAACGGGCGGTGGAGAACTTTCCGATTTCGGGCCGGGGGCTTCCGACCGAACTGATCCACGCCTTGGGGCTGGTGAAATGGGCGGCCGCTGTGGTGAACCGAGAGTTGGGCCGATTGCAGACCGGTCCCCGCCCGCTTTCTGCGCCGCAGATGGAAGCCCTGATCGCCGCCGCCCGGGAAGTGGCCGAGGGAAAATGGGACCATCAGTTTCCGGTGGATGTGTATCAGACCGGTTCGGGCACCTCGAGCAACATGAACGCCAATGAGGTGATCGCCCATCGGGCCATGGAACTGGCCGGCCTGGATCGGTTCAGTCCGGAAAAGGCGATCCATCCGAACGATCATGTGAACCTTGGGCAAAGCTCCAACGATGTGTTTCCGACGACCATTCATGTGGCGGCTGCGCGGGCGATCCGTGAGGAGCTTCTGCCGGCGCTGCGGGAGTGTCATCAGGCGTTGTTGGCCAAAGCGGCTGCCTGGCAGGAGATTATCAAAATCGGTCGGACGCATTTGGCCGACGCCACGCCGATCCGGCTGGGGCAAGAGGCCGGCGGATGGGCTCGACAGATGGAGTTGGCCCTGGATCGGGCGAGTCGGGCCGAGCAAGCCTTGTGGGAGCTGCCCATCGGCGGCACAGCGGTCGGCACGGGGATCAATACCCATCCGGAGTTCGGCCGACGGGTAGCGCAACTGTTGGCCCGGCAGACCGGCGTGCCGTTTGTGGAGGCGGCCAACCACTTTGAGGCCCAATCGCAGCGGGACGCCCTGGTCGAATGCCACGGACAATTGCGCACCGCGGCGGTGAGCCTTTTCAATATAGGGAACAATCTTCGGCTTTTGGCGTCCGGGCCGCGCTGCGGGCTGTATGAAATTATTCTGCCGGAGCTTCAGCCGGGCAGTTCCATCATGCCGGGCAAGGTGAATCCGGTGGTTTGCGAGGCGGTCATGCAGGCGGCAGCCCGGGTCCTGGGCAACGACCAGACGGTTGTTTTTTGTGGGTCGGCTGGCGGGCAGTTCCAGTTGCACGTCATGATGCCGGTGATGGCCGATGCGGTGCTGGAGAGCGTGCGGTTGCTGGCCCGGTCGGCCCGGCTTTTGGCCCAGCGGTATCTGACCGGCATGGAGGCCAACAGAAGTCAGTGTGAGGCTGCGGTGGAAAAGAGCCTGGCTTTGGTGACGGCGTTGGTTCCGCACATTGGCTACGAGCGGGCCGCCGAGTTGGCCAAGGAAGCCTTCCGCACCGGAAAAACCATTCGGCAACTGTGCCAGGAACGAGGCGTGCTATCGGAAGAGGAGCTTCGGCAGGTGCTGGACCCCCGCCGGATGTGCGGCCCGGCCGAACCAACGTAACGTCTTCTGGCAAAAGGTGTTCGAGCATCGTCTGTTCGACTGTTTTGCCGGTGTTGGATCGGCGGAGGCGGACTATGTGTCAACCTCCTTATGGAGTGAAACGCCTCCAATGCGATTCTCTTACGATACTGCCAGGGAGAGCAAACGGATGAGAGTTTCCTCTGAGCGGTTGCGGCTTTTGGATAGCGGCGATCCTAGCTTGTATCAAGTCCGGACGGTAGGGCCGGGCCCGGAAGGTCGGTTGCCGATTACGGAGCAAATCCTTTTGGACTCTCCCAGCGGGGTGATTTTCGGCATGACCGAAAGCGCTGGCATGGGTTGGCCGGCGGATCGGCTGACCGGGCCGCATTATTTGATGCTGAGCAACCTGGGCGGCATTCGGGCCTCCGACGGTCGGCCGACGGCGTTGGGGTTTCACACAGGGCATTATGAGTTGGGCATGGCGTTGGCGTCGGCGGCTGAGGAGTTTGCTCAGGGTGGGGCCGTGCCGTTTGCCGCCTTTTGCACCGATCCGTGCGACGGTC
>JAKPGL010000007.1 GCA_029550925.1 Planctomycetota bacterium | reverse complement strand
AACCGTCGCATTGATTGCGCAGGGGTCAATAGGGAATCCGTCACCTTAGGCAACCTGGAGTTTACCCAGTGTGGGATGATCGCCAAATAGCGGGCAGAAGCTAAAATTCGCTCATCTTTCGGGTTACCGCCGGGATGGCGTCCGTGCTAGCACTCGACCGGGTTGGTACGATCCGAGCTGGGCGTTCCAAGGCTGCCGAACCTGGTCCGTCGCCGTAAGTTCCCGCCAATTCGCACATCCCAACGAAATCAATACTGGGTAAACTCCAGGCTAGGTTCAGAGTCCTGTCTGTAGGATGGATTAGGTACAGGGTACTTGGCCGAGTGGATGGGAGATGTACCATCGGCCAAGTTTCTTCTTTCTGAGCAGTAGGTTATCATAACGGCAATAAGAATAGCCTTGGTTCCGAAATCTATCTTTGCAAACCTATTTTGATGAAGGAGCCTATTCATGCAGCGACGGCGATTTTTGCAGGCAGCGGGCGGCAGTGCAGCGATGGTGGTTTTTGGCGGCCGGCATTGGCAGGGGCCGACCTGGGCGGCAGAAGTCGGGCCGCAGACCGGAGCCGCCCCTTCTGGGGAACAGTCGGCGTCGGGGCTGTCGCAGGGACGGCCGGTGGTCATTGAGAGGCCTTTTCACGGGGCGGTGCTCAACCGACGGCAAGGGGAGCAGACCGCCGAGGGGCTTCGGATTGCGGTGCGGGGCTGGGCGCCGGAGGGTTGGCAGGTGCGAGTGAACGGGCAGCCTGCCGCCCGGAACCAGCGGGCCTTTGAAACCTCCGTGGTCTTAAAAGAGCGGGAGACGGAGATTGCGGCTGCGGCCGAGGGACCGGACGGTCAAAAGGCCGAAGACCGGGTGCGAGTGGTTTGGGATCGGCATAGTTTTCCCCGGTACCGGGTGGCGATCGACGACAATAGCTTCTTTCTACGGGACATCGCCCAGAAACAGTACAAATCGCTCTTCGATTGTTTTTATCTGGCCAACCTCCGCAAACTGCATCAAAAATACGGAACAAAGTTTGTGCTGAATACCTACTACACCACCGGCGAGGATTTCAACCTGAGCCAATTTCCGGATCGGTACCGTGCGGAGTGGCGGGACAACGCTAACTGGCTTCGGTTGGCGTTTCACGCCTGGGCCAACGATCCGCCCCGGCCCTATCAGGAGGCGCCAGCGGAGAAGGTGCTCCATGATTTTGACAAAGTGACCGCCGAGATCAAGCGGTTTGCTGGCGAGGAGGCCTACAGTCCGACGACGGTCATCCATTTTGCGATGACCCGGCATGAGGTGTTCAAGCCGCTGTATGAGCGGGGTGTGCGGGCCTTGAGCGGCTATTTCCGCAAAAACGCCGAGGGCCGATGGGACATCAACTACCGGTGGGACGATGTGCATTCCGAATATATTTTCACCCATGACGTCTGGAAGGATTTTAACTCCGGCATCGTCTTCTCCAAGGTGGATATTGTGATGGACCAGACGCCGGTGGAGAAAATCGTCCCCACGTTAGAGCCGCTCACCAAAGACCCCAATACCGCCGAACTGATGGATTTACTCACCCATGAACAATACTTCTGGCCATTCTATGTGAATTATCGGCCGGATATGGTCCAGCGGGTGGAAACCGCCGTCCGATTTGTTACTGAGCGAGGCTACAAGCCGGTCTTTTTCCACGAAGGTCTTCTGGGCGCTCCAGTGGAATAGCGGCAGAATGGTCCCCTACGGGCGACAGGGGATTGTCGCTGGGTTGGTTTTAGGGGGGACCGTCTGCAATGGGTCATCTTGTTGCGGGAGCCCGAATGTGGTCTAATAAAGTTACCCGGCTGGACTCGCGTAAGGAAATCAGCAAAGGGTCTTTTCGTCCGTCCTTGCCCTGATGGAATGGGCTGTGGGAAATTTTTTCGAAATTTTCTTTTCCAGGAGATCAGCCGATGGATCCCATCGTCCAGCAAGTGCTGGAGGGCCAGCACGGGCTTCGGATTGTGCGACGGATCGCCCGCGGCGGGTTTGCGGAGGTGTTTGAGGCCCGATCCAGCCAGAGCGGCATTTCCTGTGCGCTGAAGGTCTCCTTGGACCCGATCGAGGACGACAACCCGGCCATTGCCAAAGAGCTGGAAAACCTCCAATACCTGAAGGCCCTTTCCGGGCACCCCCGGATTGTAGTCTTGATGGATGTTTGGACCATTGGGGGATATTTGGTTACCCGGTGGGAACTGGCGCCGGATGAAAAGGCCCGCAGTCTGGAAGACCTTTTGAAGCACTATCAGTCCGAGGGACAAAAGGGCGTCCCCTTGGAACCGCTACTGCGCTACATGGGCGAGACGGCCGAGGGGATCGACTTTCTGAACGGCCAGGGGATTTACCATCGGGACATCAAGCCGGCCAATCTGTTGCTTTTCTGGGACCATGTGAAGATCGGCGATTTAGGGTTGGCGAAATTTGTGGGAGCGTCGATGGGTTCGCACTCTGGTGCAGGGACGATGGGCTACTTGCCGCCGGAGGCGTATCGGGGGCAGTTGACCCCTACAGTGGATCTGTACAGTTTGGCGGCCACGTATCTGAAACTCCGGACGGGCCGAGAACCGTTCGGCCAAAATCCAGATGAAATCCTCCAGCGACAAAAAAACGCCGATCCGATTATGGATGGGCTGAGCCAGGCGGAGGCAGAGGTGGTGCGGAAAGCGCTTGCCCCGGATCCGGCCGACCGGCCCCAGCAAGGTACCCAGGCCTGGTGCCGTCGGTTGGCCGAGGTCGTGCAGCCCGTTCCGAAACCGGCCGTACCCAGGGCGTCGAAACGTGCCGAGGCAATGGTTGAGGCCGACGCCCAGAGAGGCAATGTTTCTTCCAAACTCCCGGAATACCGTCCTACGGAGGCGACTCCCGTTTTCGAGAGGGCCGAGAGTATCCGGTCGGGCGGTCAAGGTCCGATGGAGCAGGCGGTTACCTTTGGCGTTTCGGCGGCGGTTGTCGGGGCCATCCTGGGCGGTATTGCCGGGGCGATCCTGGGGGCGCTGGTTTGGGCCTTGGGAGGCGAAAAACTGGGCCCGGCCAGCCTGGGGGCTATCGGCGGCGGCCTGATCGGCGCGGCGGGTGGTGGATTTCTGGGCGGCGTCGGCGGCGCGGGCAGAACCGTGTTTAGGGCCTTTTTGACCGTCATTTTTGGTATGGTCCTGGGGACCTTCCTTGGCGTTATCCTAGCGGTAAGCGTCGGGAGCGTGGGCGGTATGGTGAGTACGGCGATCCTGACGGCCGTGGTCGGCGCTGTAGTGTGGGCGGTCATCTGGGCCATTCTTGGCGCCCTGCTCGGCGCCGCCGGTCCTGCAGAAGCAGTGGAATCGCAACAGAACGTCCCTTCGGCGATTCCACCTAATAAATAAACCCGAAGCAAGAAGCAATTGTTCCTCTCGGGGACTGTTTCTTTTTCTCTTGACGGCCGATCCTACTGTTTGTCGGCGGGCGTCAAACGGAACGCCTCATCCAGTTCGACCGCCTGCAATGTTCGGCCTACGGGCAATTGCCGAAGGGCCGGCTCGATCTTCGCCCGGTCGCCCACAATGACCATCAGAAGCCGATCCAGTTGCATAAACTTCTTGGCCATCTGGTGGACATCTTCTGGCCGCACGGCCTGGACCTCCGGAATAAGTCGGCTGAATGCATCATCGGGGAGGGCGAACTCCACGAGAGTTTCCAGGTGATCGGCCAATTGGCTTGCGGTTTCAAACTCGGCCGGGTAGCCGCGGGTGAGATAATTTTTGGCAAACTCTAATTCCTCCTCGCTGACCGGTTTAGCGCCTCGGAGGCCTTCCATTTCTTTGAGAAACTCCTGGAGAGCGGCGGCTGTTACCTCGGTATGCACGCTGGAAGCAGCGGCGAAGGGACCTGGTTGCCTGGGCCGCCAGTCAAACGCACTCCGGGCGCCGTAGGTAAACCCATGGGTTTCACGGAGATTCATGTTCAGTCGGCTAGAGAACTGGCCGCCGAAAATCGTATTCATCACGACCAAGCGGGCGTAGTCGGGCGAGTTCCGTTCGGCGCCGATCTGGCCGACGCAGATGACCGATTGCGGAGCGGCGGGTTTATTCAGCAGCAGAAGCCGCGGCTCGGTAAAGACGGGCGGTTTGGGCAACGGCGCCGCCCACCGTGGGGAAGCAGCATCTGCTTGGCCCGCCGAAGGGTTCCCTTCCGACGAGGTGGCTTGGCCGGAGGTCTTCGCCGACGGTAGAGTTTGCCCCGTCGTTGGCGGACTCCACTGGGCAAACGCCTTTTCCAGTTCTGGGATGAGTTCTGCCGAACGGATGTCGCCGACGACGATGAGCGTCGCTCGATCGGGCCGGATATGCTGCCGGTAAAACGCCTCCACATCGGCCCGTGTAATGGCCTGGATCGATGGCGGCGTCCCCAGGGAAGGTTGGCCGTAGGGATGGTCCGATCCATATAACGCCGCTGAGAAAGCCAGATGAGCGAGCATGACCGCATCCTGCCGCCATTGCTGAAGCTGACCCAAGGTAAGCTGTTTTTCTCGTTCCAGTTCTTTTTCGGGAAACAGCGGCTGGCAAATGACCTCGGCGTAAAGCCGAAGGGCTTCGGTCCAACTATGCTTGAGCGTAAAGAGCCGGACGCCGCTGGTGTCCCAATCAGCGCCGATCGACAAGCTGGCCCCAAGCCGAGCCAAAGCGGCCGCCAACTCTTCGCCGCTTCGCGTTTGAGTGCCTTCGTCCCAGACGGCGGCCATCAGATGGGCCAAACCGGACTTGCCTGTCGGGTCCGAAGATCGCCCGGCGCGGAAGAGCATCTGGAAGACGACCAACGGCATCTCATGATATTCCGCCAGCACCACTTCCAAACCGTTGGATAATCGCATCCGGGTAAACGGCGGGAAGGCAAACTTTGGCGGCGGCCCCGGCGGCGGCAATCGACTCCGATCCGGTTGCACGACGGTTTCGGCCTTGGCGGCGGGCGGGGACGCTGCGGTTTGACCGCCAGGCGGCGATTTCGCTCCAGAAGCAAGCGGCGTCTTCTGACCAAAAACCCCTTCTTTGCCCGGAGAACTAGAAGGGGCTTGTGGGCTGGCAGAATCGGAGACGGCTGCATTACCAGCAGAAGCGCCCGCCGAAGAAGCCTTCGAAGCGTCGGCAGGAGAGACAGACTGCTTTTGCAGAAGGGCCTCCCTGGCCTTGGCCGCCGGTATTCGAGGGTCCGGTTCAATCGTAACGGTGGGGCCGGGCTGGACTTCCACGACCAGCCGGACGGCGGTCAAATACTGCCGGGCTACCCGCTGGACATCTTCGGGTCGAACACGGAGGAAACGCTCGAAATCCCGGCTCAGATTGGCCGGGTCGCCCGTCATCACGTTGTAGTAGTTCAATTGGTCGGCCCTGCCGCCAAAGCCGCCCACCGATTGCAACGAAGCGATCCAACCGGCTTCTAGCCGATGAAGGGCCTGCTGGAGTTCTTCTTCGGAAGGCGGTGTCTGTTGGACCCGTTGGATCTCCTCCTGGAGAGCCTTTTCCAGGTCTTGGATCGACTGCCCGGAGCGTAACGTGGCGGTGATCCAAAACCCGCCGGCCCACTCCTGCCCCTGCTGCGAGGCGTTAATGTCCTGGGCCAATTGGAGTTGGCGGACCAGGCGTTTTTCCAGTCGGCCAATCTTCGGGGCCGATAAAATCCCGGCCAAAAGCTCCAAGGCGGCGTCATCGTCGGTAAACTCCGGCGCCGTGGGCCAAACCAGATACAACCGCGCCAGACCCACCCGGTCGGTCATCCGAATCCGCTGCTCTGCGGTGAGCCTGGGCATGGACGGAGAGCGATGAGCAGGCTTCGGCCCGGCAGGAATCGAACCGAAATATCGCATTACTAGCCGTTTCGCCTCTGCCGGGTCAAAATCGCCGGCAATACACAAGCTGGCGTTGGCCGGGTGATAAAAACGGCGGAAAAATTGTGCAATGTCTTCCCGACTGGCACGGTTCAGGTCTTCCATATAGCCGATGGTCGGCCAACTATAGGGATGCTCCGGCGGAAACATGGCCGCCAGGATCGTCTCATACACCAACCCGTAAGGCCGATTTTCGTAACTCTGCCGACGTTCGTTTTTGACGACATCCCTTTGGTTGTCGAGTTTTTCCTGACTCATGGCCGGCAGCAGATGCCCCATCCGGTCCGATTCCATCCACAGGGCCAGTTCCAGGTAATTGGACGGCACGGTCTCCCAGTAGTTGGTGCGGTCTTGGCTGGTCGATCCGTTCAGCCGGCCGCCGGCCTCTTGCAACGGCTTGAAATAGTCCTGGTCATAGTGCTCCGAACCTTGAAACATCATGTGCTCGAATAGATGGGCAAAACCGGTTCGACCGATCTGCTCGTCTTTGGAGCCGACATGATACCAGATATTCACGCACACAATCGGCGTGGAATGATCCTCGTGCAGGATCACCTGCAAGCCATTGGGCAACGTATATTTCTCGAACGGAATCTGAGGAATTCTCGATTGGTCGCCGCCAACGGAGACGCCGCAAACCAACATGCCAAATACCATGCTTAAAAAACTCCCCATGAGTGGAACCCATCCCAGCAGTAGAAGATGTACCGGCAAAACCATCTCGTTATTCCATCTGCCTCCCCGGGAAGAAGCCGCCGGAGAAAGGACCTCTTCGAGGGCCGCCGCTGGGCGGTTGGAATTCGTATCATCATACCGGCCATGCCCACTTCTGTCCAACCGGAGGGGAAATTTTGGGAAGGCATACCCCCCTGTCGGGGAAACGGATCGGGACACCCTGAGAAAAAATCCTCCAGAGGCTGTCCTACAAAACGTCCTAAAGGAATAAAATAATAGGTAACATTTCAGCCAAGTGGAGAACCCGGCGGCTTCCGTGGTTCCTGCTTGCACCGCAAGGAAGGGGTTCTCTATTCGGCGGAAGTGGTACAAAAGAGAAAACCTGGGTTCCCGCTTATACGGCAACGACTTGCATAGGTTTTCTTGGGGGTAAAAATCGGCGATTCTTCAGAAGACGAACCGGTTGCGTTGTGGGCCTGCAACCACTATAACTTGAAACTAGCTAGCATCATGATGCTATCCCAAGCGGTTGTAGGTCAGAGGCGACAACGCAACCGGCTCTCAAACGGCAGAATCGCCGCTGAGACTCTTTTCCAAACCGCGAACGTTCCGGCTCTCGGAGTTTTCTAAGACGCTATATTATATCGTGTGGTAGAGCGAAAGACCGGGCTATGACGCTCACCTACTTTAAACGATTCCGAATGGAGATCGATCTGGGCCTACAGAAGCTTCCGCTGGTGGAATGTCCCCAGGGGTATCAATTGACGCCTTGGCGGGAGACATTGCTTGAAGCTCATGCGAGGGTCAAATACCGCAGCTTCTGCGATGAAATGGACGCTCATCTATTTCCTTGTTTTGGCAGCCTGGTCGGATGCCAACGCCTGATGCGGGACATTAGCCAACGGACAGGCTTTCTCCCGGCGGCCACCTGGTTGGCGGTCTATTGCGGGGCCAATGGACGGGATTTTGAAGAATGCGGCACTATCCAAGGAATTGTGGATCCCCAGGGATTCGGCTCCATTCAGAATCTAGGGGTTACGCCGCCACATCGACGCCGGGGGCTTGGCGCCGCCCTGCTCGCCCAGGCACTCCAGGGATTCCAACGATCGGGTATTTTCCGGGTGCAACTCGAAGTTACCGCCGGCAATCTGGCAGCCATTCGGCTCTATCGGCGGATCGGCTTCCGCACGCTGCGAACCGTCTATAAGGCCGTCGAAATCCATTCGATTTGATTCCCCCATACTCCTTCCATCGCTTCGGCCGCCGAATGTGATTGGGGGATGTCAATATCCTTCACTATTCCCGGACGGCGTCGTGGAGGAAGACGACGGAACATCGGCAAGGGGCAAAGGTTTGCGGAACAGCGCCCGATAGATCGTCGCCCCTTGGAGCCGGTTCCGTCGTTCAAAATGAGTGCGGAAATCGAACGGAGTTTGGTCCGATGGATCGGCCTCGGCAGAGGGGCCTTGCAGGCGGGTGCAGTCGGCCAGCAGTTGCAGGCTCGTTTCAAAATACTCCTGAACATCCGTCCAAAAATGCAGGAGGCCTCCCGGCGCTAACGCCCGCTCCACGTCCCGCAGGAAACTCTCCCGCATGAGCCGCCGTTTCTTGTGCCGCTTTTTCCACCACGGATCCGGAAAATAAATATGCACCGCGGCCAGCACACCCTCCGGCAACCACTCGGCAAACAGTCGGGCGGCGTCCCCCTGGACCAGCTTGGCGTTGGGAATGTTCTGCTTGACTAATTGGGCGGCTGCATATTGGGCGTATGGGACGGCCAATTCGATCCCCAAAAAATCCCGCTCCGGATAAACTACGGCGGCCTGACGCAAAAAAAGCCCCTTTCCGCTGCCCACATCCACTTCCAGCGGCGCCCGCCGGCCGAACAGCGCCGCCGGGTCCAACGGCCGAGGCAAATCCGCCAACACATAATAGTGCCGCGAAAGGTCTAGCGAGGGATCGACTTTTCGTACTCTAGGCCGGGCCATAACGATCGGAGACTTCCAGGGAAACCTTATCTGCCCTCTGCCGACGTCGGCTACCAGGCGTCGGAATCTTCGGTCGGCCAGTCTTGGAACTGACGCCGCCATTGGGCCATTCGATGCTGATCTACCATATTACGCAGGGGCGGCATCAGCAACAGTCCGGCCACAAACCCCCCAATATGCGCCCACCAGGCCACCCCGCCGGCAATGCCCAACTGGACGGCCTGCACGGCTTCGAGCAACTGGCCTAAAAACCAAAATCCCAATACCACTAGCGCTGGCAGGTCGATCCGGGTGATCAGGAATCCTAAGAACACCAGCGTATGGATTCGTGCCCACGGCCAAGTTACCGCATAGGCGCCCAAAATGGCTGAGATGGCCCCGCTAGCGCCGACCACAGGTCGGGTGCTGGCCGGATCGGTCAACCAATGGGCGCCGGTGGCCAAAAGTCCGCCCACCAAATAAAATACGATAAACAGACTCGCCCCAAGCCGATCCTCGACATTATTGCCGAATAGCCATAAAAACCACATATTCCCGATCAAGTGGGCCCAACCGCCATGTAAAAACATACACGTAAAAAGCGAACCCAAGACCTCCCGCCAGCTGGGGAGAAGTTGGTAGGCCCGCCGCTCCACTAGACGCAGCGCCGGCACCCAAGGATGCCGCCCCCGGTCTTGCTCCACTTCGACCGTTACCACCTTGCCCGATAACAAGCCGCCAATCCGCGCCGGCACAAACCCCTGATGGATCACCCGTTCGATCTGTTTTTGCTCCGGTAGGCTCTGCAACTGGATAAAAAGCACGACATTGATGGCAATCAGCCCCGCCGTCACCCAGGGGAACCGCTGCGTCGGATTGTCATCGTGAAAAGGGAAAAACATCCGTTAGATCCTTTTTTCAGGAGACGACGGAGCAGAACCAGGGGCCGCCGATCCAACGCGGTTTGTTCAGAAAAAAGCGCCTGTCATTTTATGGAAAACGCTCGACAGGGAGAAGGCCAACCGGCGTTCGAGAAATGGACGACGCCAATAATCCCGAAGACTTCCCCGCTTCAGGCGTGATAAAATGTCTCGGCGGGAAAGGCCTCCGCTACTCTTCGGAGATGGGATGGGCTACTTGGGCGGTTGTTCTGGGGGAAACGTCTCGGCAAGCTGCGCCGAATCCGCCATGAGCTGCTCGACCGGCAAAGGAATCCCGATCAAAATCCCTTCGCAAACTCGATTCTGATTCGTATAGCTTTGGAACTCGCAGGTGAGCATTTGCCGGCGGATTTTGAGCAACTGGGCCATGATCACCAGGCGATCGCCCGGCCGAACCACGCCGCGAAACCGCACCTCCTCCAAACCGCCGAACCCGATCAACGCCCCATCCATCAGCCCGTAGCGATGGGTATAATAGCTGGCCAATTGGGCAGCCGACTCACACATGATCACCCCTGGCATCAACGGCATGCCCGGCATGTGCCCCCGCACCCAAAACTCGTGCGGTGTAATGTCCTTGTATCCGACGCAAATCCGCCGCTTATGGTCTTCGAAACAGACAGCGGTCAACTGCTCCATTTCGTACCGCTGCCGATTGTATTGGCGGATCAGTTCGATATCCGCCGTAATGTGGTTCAGATCAAACTCGGAAAAGTCCAGGATCGGCGGTTTTTTAGGCACACCCGGCTCCTTTCCTCAGACGCCTCAATCGTATCAGGTCTCATTCCTCTCGGAAACAACAAACCGATTTCCCTACGCACATCCAAAAGTTTCGTTCCCTGTTGGTCGTCGAACGCCCAACCAGAGACTCATCGCCGGTTCGGCCCTCTTGGCGAACCTGCCCGGCATGGGGATCCGCGCCTATCGTTTCTTTTTAACATACATCCGAAATGCCAAAAACAAAATCCCCTCAGCCCCACCTGGCGGATACTGGTCGGAAACCAATCTGTTCCCCTGGCCAAGGCGCCGTCTGACAGAGAGTCGTTCTTTCCAAGATACTTGGGCAGGGCGACCCCCGGAAGGGTTCCATGCCCCCCAGCATGGTTTCTGCTCCGCCGAGGGTTACGTCTTGACGGCCCAACGTTTCTTCCGGCGGGCTTTGGCGTTGGCTGGCCGTTTGCCGTGATTGGCTTTTTTAATCTTCCGATGAGGTTTCGCCATCTTTTGGACTCCTTATCGAGAAATGCACCCCATCGGGGGGTGCCGCACAACATTATAAGACGGTAAAAGATTCGCCCAGCAATTGGCTAAAGTCTATTTTGCTTCCCCAGGTATCTTTCGGAAAATAATGTTTGCCCCCCGAAATCGGGGGCTACTCAGCCGGTTTATCCCTATCTAGAAGGACGCTCCTTTGAAGGTGTGCCCCTCCTTAGAGGAGACAGATCAGGTATAGGTTTCCTCTTCCCAAGGGACTGTTTTCTGGATTTCCTATGGAAAAAGACCTGGTTGTTGATTCTCTGCGTTCTCCGCGGTGAATACAAGGTTCTGGATTGCCTATGAAAAAAGACCTGTTTGACTCCTCGGGGTCAAACAGGCCCTGCCAAGCGAGGGCGACGGGACTCGAACCCGCAACCACCGGATCGACAGTCCGGTACTCTAACCAATTGAGCTACGCCCCCACAAGTCTTTATTTTATAAGGACTTAGAAGTTTTACTGCTCCTTTGCTCCTTTTCTTCCAATCACCCCCTCAAATGGGAAACGAAATACCACAAATCGGGGGTTGTACCGTCTTATCTACGCCGCTTAACGGCATATCTTAGACAAGACTTCTAGAAATTTAATCTTCTTTTTTCCCGAAGTAAAGGGGATCACCCCAAAAAGCCCGTCCTCTTTTCTTTTGGGTCTTTTTCCTATTCTTATATCTCGATCTTCAGTAGGCGGACGGAGGGTACCCCTCTCTGGTAAACGGGGTTTTCCGGGGACTTCCCTCGGCCTGTCGTAATAATGAGGAAGTATCTTGACTTCTTCGGTGAGTGAGTATATACTCACTTAAGGAGCTTAAAACCCTATACGCCTTCTCCGGGGGGAGAACCATGTCAAAATCGGTGCGAAAAATGAGCGGTCCCCAGCGGCGTGAAGCCATCATCCAGGCGGCCCGGAAGGTCTTCGTGGAAAAAGGTTTTCACGGAACCACCTCGAAACAGTTGGCCGAGGCGGCAGGCGTGTCGGAAGCCCTCTTATTTAAGCATTTTCCCAGCAAAGAGGCCCTGTATCGGGCCATCCTTACCTCCTGTTGCCGCCGAAAGGACGCCAAGGAGGCTGAACAGGTATCGCCATTTGAATCGCTCCCGGCCTCTACCGAGACGCTGGTTGAGTTAGTATGGGGATTTGTCAGCCATATTTTGGGTTCCGAGCCGGAAGAAGAAGATCGGATGTTTTTCCGGCTGATTTTGCGGAGTCTGACGGAGGAGGGAGAGTTTACCCGATTGGCCCTGGAAGGAATGCCGCTTCGGTGGGTGCAGAAGGTAGAGGAGTCGATAGAAGCAGCCCGCCAGGCCGGCGATTTACCGGAGCAATGTGTTGCTCCTAATTTGGCCGGTTGGTTGGTACATCATTTGGTTTCCGGGTTTATTATGCACTGGTTACCCGGAGAGCCTTTTCTTGACTATTCGGTTCCTCGGGAGGAATTGGTCCAACAGGTGGTTTGGTTTTGTCTGCGGGGCATCGGCCTCCGAGACGAGACGATCGGACGATGTTTGGAGGAGTTGAAAAACGCCGGGATGGAGAACCCACTATTGGCTTTGGACAAAGCAGATAGTTTGTCTTCGGAGGAAAACCTATCCCCTGCTTCGGGGTTTTAGATTCCAGGAGGCCTCCGGCAGCCGAAACCACCTCCTTTTCGACGTAAAAAGAAAGACTTGACCTAAGAGAGTTTCCTAACATCCATACGGCAGCAAACCAAGAATTCGACGCCAAAGGGCATTCCCCATGAAAGTTTTTAAGAGGATTCTTCTCGCCTTGATTTTGCTTGGCGGGGTCGGTGCTGGGGCTGCTTATTATGCGTGGTATCCGACTTCTCAGAACGGCCCTTCTTTCCGAACGTCTCCGATCGAGCGGGGGGATTTGCTCTCGACCATTACCGCCACCGGCACCGTAGAGCCGGAAGAGGTGGTAGATGTGGGGGCGCAGATTATGGGCCGAATTGTGGAGTTCGGTCCCGATCCAAAGGACCCGACGAAATTTGTCGATTACGGGTCGACGGTGGAAGAAGGCACGGTACTGGCCAAGATCGACCCTACGCCCTATGAAGCCTCGCTGGAGCAAGCCGAGGCCGCCCTGCAGCGTGCAAAAGCCGAACTCCTGCAACTAGAAGCCAAATATGAACAGGCCGAAAAAGAGTGGAAAAGGGCCGAACTGCTCCGCACTAAAAACGCCATCGCCGAAACGGATTACGATACCATCGTAGCCAATTACAAGGCGGCCAAGGCCAATCTGGAGGTGGGCAAGGCCAGCGTTCGACAGAACGAAGCGGCCGTCCGGGTGGCGAAAACCAATCTCGGCTATACGACGATCGTCTCGCCGGTGCGGGGCGTGATCTTGGATCGTCGGGTCAATATCGGGCAGACCGTGGTGGCCAGCCTGAACGCCCCCAGCCTTTTTCTGATTGCCAAGGACCTGCGCCGGATGCAGGTGTGGGCTTCGGTCAACGAGGCCGACATTGGGCGCATTCGCCTGGACATGCCCGTGCGATTTACGGTGGACGCCTATCCGGGGGAGACCTTCCGCGGCAAAGTAACCCAGATTCGTCTGAACGCCACGATGACGCAGAACATCGTTACCTATACGGTCATTGTTACCACAGACAATTCCAACGGTAAGCTACTGCCGTACTTGACCGCCAATGTGCAGTTTGAAGAGGCGGAGCGGAAGAACGTATTGCTTGCGCCGAACGCCGCGTTACGGTGGAAGCCGCGGTCGTCGCAAATCGACCCGACTGTCCAGAGGCCCGACGCCGCTTCCCCAAGCCGCCAATCGGAGGAACATGGCGTTCTCTGGGTGGAAGCAGGGGGCGGGTTGGTTCGGCCTGTGCCGGTGCGGGTGGGGATAACCGACGGCGTGAAGACCGAAGTGAGCGGCGAAGCGGTGCGGGAAGGAATGTTGGTCGTCGTAGGAGAAGAAAACGCCGCTTCGGACGAAGAGTCGCCGACCGGCGCGGCAAGTTCGGAAGATAAAACGACCAATCCCTTCTTGCCGAAACTGCCGAAACGAACCGGCGCTAAGCCGCCGCCTCCGCCGTAACCGGGGACGTATTATTCCGTTGAGCCGAACAGAGTTACGGCGCCCCAGGAGCACGCCGCCGATGGAACTGATCCGCTTAGAAGACATCCGAAAAACCTACTATCTGGGAGAAGTGGCCGTCCCTGTCTTGCACGGCGTTTCTCTTACCATTCAGGCCGGGGAGATGGTCGCCCTGATGGGGGCGTCCGGCTCCGGCAAGACGACCCTGATGAACATCTTGGGATGTTTGGATCATCCGACCGGGGGAACGTATTGGCTCGATGGGCAAGAAATGGCCAGGCTCAGGCCGAATCAGCGGGCGTTGGTCCGTTCGGAGAAGATCGGCTTTGTGTTTCAGAATTTCAATCTGCTGCCTCGGACCTCGGCCTTGCAGAATGTGTTGATGCCGTTGGGCTACTCTGCTGGAGGAGCTTCTTCTCCCGAGGCCAGGCGGTGGGCGATGGAGTTGTTGGACCGAGTGGGGTTGGGGGATCGCATCCATCATCATCCCTCCCAGATGTCTGGCGGCCAGCAGCAACGGGTAGCCATTGCTCGGGCCCTAGTGAATCGGCCTCTGCTGCTGTTGGCGGACGAACCGACCGGCAACCTCGACTCGCAGACCAGCGTGGAAATCCTCCGCCTTTTCCAGCAGCTTCATGCCGAGGGACTGACCATTCTGCTGGTAACCCACGATCCCCAGGTGGCCGCCTACGCCCAGCGGATCGTCCGCATTGCCGACGGACGGATTGTGGACGATTCTCTCGTCACCCAGGAACTTCAGGACCAGCAAACGCCCTCCGGGGAGGAAAAAGGCGGACGCTTCTGGGGGTGGGGCCGGCCTCTGGCACACGACCGCACCCGCACTGAACGCGGCGACGGCCAACAGGAGGATGTAAACGGGGCGCTCCCGGAGCGATCTCCGTCGGCCTTGGCCGTCGCGGTGGCAGAGCCGACCGCCCCTCAGCAGCAACCGGAAACGCCACGCCCCGCGCTTCCGACGGAACATCCCTCCCCGGATGGAAAAACCGTTCCCGGCCGAACCGCTCTCCCGTCGTCATCCCCCCGACAGTCTTACAAAGGGGGGACTTCTTTGCTGGGTGCGATGGTGCCGGTTACGTGGCGGACAGCCATGACGGCCCTGTGGCGACATAAGATGCGGTCTGCCCTGTCGGCCTTGGGCGTCATTATCGCCGTGGCCGCCGTCATCGCCATGACCGAGATTGGCCAAGGCGCCAAAGCCACTCTGCAAAAGGGCATTGCCAGTATGGGCGCCAATATGATCATGGTCTTTTCTGGCGCCACCAGCCGGGCCGGCGTCAACCTGGGCGCTGGCACCGCCTTGACGTTGACGCCCCAAGACGCCGAACAGATTCTCCGGCAATGCCCGGCCGTGTTGGATGTGGCGCCGATCGTTCGGGCACGCGCCCAGATTGTTTATGGGAATCGGAACTGGCTGCCGGAACAGATTTTCGGCACGACGCCTTCTTTCCTGGTGGTGCGAGATTGGCAAAACCTGGAAGAAGGACAGATGTTCACAGATCACGATATCCGCAACGGCAATAAGGTCTGCGTCATCGGCAAGACGATCCAACGGAACCTCTTTCCTGACCAGTCGCCCATTGGACAGGAAATCCGCATCAATAATGTTACGTTCCGGATTGTGGGCCTCCTGCGGCCCAAAGGCGCCAATATGATGGGCATGGACCAGGACAACATCGTCCTGGCGCCTTGGACCACCATCAAATATCGCGTTTCCGGCTCGCCGCTTACCAGCACCAATCAAAGCGCCGCAGCCAGCAGCTCTTCTTCCGGCAGCTCCGTCAATACGCTCAACAACCTTTATCCCGCGGCCACGTCCCGATATCCGGAACGGTCGGCCCAGCAACAGGCCAATTACCCTCAACCGGTCCGGTTTACCAATGTGGATCAGATTTTAGTGAAGGCCGTCTCCGCCAACCGAATCCAAGAGGCCATCCGGCAAATCACCGAACTCCTCCGAGAACGGCACCACATTCGCCCGGGCGAGGAAGACGATTTTTCCATCCGCGACATGACCGAAATCATGAAGGTCCTTTCCACCACCACCCAGTCGATGAGCACCTTGCTGCTGGTAGTGGCTTTGATCTCATTGCTTGTTGGTGGGGTGGGCATCATGAACATCATGTTGGTTTCGGTTACGGAACGTACCCGCGAGATCGGCCTGCGCATGGCGGTCGGGGCAAGGAGCCATCATATCCTTCGCCAATTTTTGGCCGAGGCGGTGGCCCTGTGCCTGGCAGGCGGGGCCATCGGGATAGTCTTAGGCCGGGGCGCCTCGCTGCTGGTCCGGTGGAACCTCCACTGGCCCACCCAAGCATCGTTGACCACCATCTTGGCCGCCGTGGCCGTTTCGGTCAGTGTGGGGGTGCTCTTCGGCTTCTATCCGGCGTGGAAGGCTTCCCGATTGGACCCGATCGAAGCCCTACGTTACGAATAAGGCTTCTAGCATGAAGACCTCTCCGCCCATCACCTTGACGGCCGAACAGCGCACGACGTTGGACATTTGGAGGCGTCTTCCGATGGCTCACCGTTTGGCCTTGCGGGCGCAAATCATTCTGTTGGCCGCTGAAGGGAAAACCAACCAGCAGATTGCCCAGCAGTTGCACACCTCGCCGAAAACGGTCTCTTTGTGGCGGCGGCGGTTTCTGGAAGGCGGCCTGGGGGCTGTCGAACGAGAGGCCCCCCGGGGAAAACCCATCCGATCCAAATCTTAAGAGTTTTCTTGGTCTTCGTATATTTACTGCTCTGTGTATTTTGCCTGATTTGTTTCTTCTGCTCAATTGTCCTAAATCTTCTCTTTTGTGTCGAACACTCTCTGGAGGGTGGCCCGTCGTCTGTCAAGACGGTATCGGCCTTGTAACGCCGTCTGTTAGACGGCGGATTGTCTCAGGCTGGACAGCCTAAGTTACCTAAGTTGCCTAATACGGTACGTCGGCTGTTAGTCGGCCTCGTAATGCCGTCTGTTAGACGGCGGATTGCCTCAGGCTGGACAGCCTAAGTTACGTATCACCATCTGTCAGACGGTAATCAACCAGCCTAACCGACTGGGTTACCTCCCCAAAAACAGAAACAATCGCTCCATAACACCCCATTAGCCGAATTTGCCAGACTGCGCAAGCTGTTCCAGGCAAACTAGAGAATCTGTGCCTTTAGTATCCAAGATGGCGATAAATCCGAAAGGTACGATTTTGATGAATATAACCGCTAAAGGAGTTTTGCAGGATGAACAGGCTGGAAGGGACGCCAGTAGTACATAAAAAAAGGGGGGGGCTTGTTCCCTGGAATGGGGCAGAATGCTTCGAACGCACCGTGGGCCTCCTTCTGCTGGTTTTGTGCGTCGGGTGCACCAGTTTTCGGGAGTATGTGCAGAATGGTTTTAAGGTGGGGCCGAATTACCAGCCTCCCTGTGCTTATGTATCCGACCAGTGGATCGACGCCGACCAGATTCCAACGGAAGAAAACCCCGAACTGCTAAGACACTGGTGGATCGTCTTCCAGGACCCCAAACTCAACGAGCTTCTGGACCGGGCGTATCGGCAAAACCTCACTTTGCGGGAGGCCGGTTGTCGGATATTGCAGGCCCGAGCAGCCCGGGCCATTGCCGCCGGCGAGCTATTTCCTCAACGTCAAGACGCCACGGGCAGTTACACCCGCAGCGGCGCTGCAGTCGATCCGGGGATGCCTGGGGGAGCAGGCCGATTTTCCGACTCTTGGAACTTTGGTTTTAGTCTTTCCTGGGAACTGGATTTCTGGGGGCGATTTCGTCGGGCGGTGGCCGCCGCAGATGCCAACCTGGACGCCTCGGTGCTGTCGTATGACGAAGTTTTAGTTACCTTGTTAGGGGACGTCGCCGCCAATTATGTTACCGTGCGAACGACCCAAGAACGAATCAAATTGCTTCGGGCCAACGTGGAACTACAACGGGGCATTTACCAATTTGTTGACGAACGGCTCAAAGCCGGGTTTAAGCAAACCGAATTGGACCTGGACCAGGCCCTGATCACGCTGCGACAAAGCGAGGCGGCGATTCCTCAGTTAGAAATTACGCTCCGGCAAGCGGAAAACAATCTTTGTCTTCTTTTAGGGATGGCCCCGACGGATTTGTCGGCAATATTGGGCGACGGGCCGATTCCCCACGCCCCCCCGGAACTCGTGGTAGCAATCCCGGCCGATCTATTGCGCCGCCGACCAGACGTGCGTCGGGCCGAACGCCTGACCGCCGCCCAGGCCGAGCAAATCGGCATCGCCGAAGCAGACCTTTATCCGGCGTTTTTCATTAGCGGCAACTTTGGCTATGCGGCCAAGGACTTTGCGGATCTGTTTCGGAACACGGCCTTCCACGGCAGCGTCGGCCCGTCCTTCCAATGGAACCTGTTGAACTACGGCCGGATTACAAACAACGTCTGGTATCAGAACGCCCGGTTCCAAGAGCTGGTGGTTGCCTATCAAAACACCGTCCTTCAGGCGGCCAAAGAGGTGGAAGATGCGTTGGTGAGGTTTCTCCGCGCTCAGCAACGAAGCAAACTGCTGGACGAAGCCACCCAGGCCGCCCGGAAGGCCGTCGATATCGCCATTACCCAATACAAAGCCGGGGCCGCCGATTTCAACCGCTACGCCCTAATCGAACAGAACCTAGTCAGCCTCCAAGACACCGCCGCCCAGTCCCGGGGCGAGATCGCCCAATCGCTCATCAGCGTATTTCGAGCGCTAGGAGGCGGCTGGGAAATCCGACAGACCGGCGTCGTCGTCGCTGCCGAGTCCACCGCCTCGCCGCCGGAAGCACCCACGCCCCCACAGGAAGGAAAACCCCCTGCTCCCGAAGTCGCTCCCACACCCAAACAACCTTAACGCCAACGTCCGTGCGTCTGCCTGCTCGTCGGCGAGATTCCTGTCATCCCTTCTCTTGGTTCACTTTCCGAAGTCGTCTTTTGTTATTGCCTTTCGCACAGCGATTGACGTTCCCTCCGTTTATGACCCGAGCCGGGAGACCTGAAAATCGGCGGTCTCCTCTGCTAGGGTACATACGAATATCCCTAAAACAGCGGCCTTTTTCAATCAGGGGGAAGTATTCCCTTGGTGATTACTGAAGTTTTGCAAATCGGAGATTTCGTCCGATCTTGTTCCTGCCGACCCTCAAAAATCTCGAGATTTTTGAGGGGTTATTCAGTGGCCCCCCCTGAACAAGCCCATTTTGCAAAACCTCAGTGATTATTTAGGTTGCCAGGCTTGCCAGACTTCGCGGGCGGCGCGGCGCAGAGTGTCCGGCGTCCAGGCGGTGGTTTCCGGCGTCGGGGCGGAACTGCCCGGACACGCTACCAGGAACGTTAGCTCTTTGACCCCATCGGCCGGAAGCGGGATGGGATATTCCAGTTTGCCCACCTGGTAAAAGCACTGGTCGTTCTGTCCGCCCACATCGACGTAGTATTTGGCCGAGGCGTTTAACTGGCCGGCAATCAACTTGGCGGTGTTCGGCGTTTTCCCGGTCGGAAAGACCCAGACCACATTCAGGATGGGATTCCGGTCCTGGGCGCCGGGCACTGGCCGGACGGCCACTTCAAGCTGGCCGTCGCCGTCCATATCCCGGGCCTGGAACAGCAGCACTCCGGGTTTATGTCGGCCCCATTGGGCGATTGGATCAACCCGCTGCGGCCGGGCGCCTTCCACCTCGCAGAGAATCGGCCGGATGTGGGGCCGGTCGTAATGGCTCTCGCACAGGCCGAGGGCTACCAGGGTCTGGGCTTTCGGCTCGATTTTGAATCGGTAGAGGATCGGGATGCCGCCCATGCCGGCCCGGATGTTGGCGAAGCCCGGATCGACCTGGCCTTCTGGCTTGGCCCAACCGGGCATAGGGGTCGTCTCGTTGCAATAGCCCCAATCCCGCGCCGCCAGTAGGTTCAGCGTTTCCAGCGGCACGCTGAGCACAATCCGGTTTTCGATCCGCACCGTAGTCATGCCGATTTTGACCGCCGGCGGCAGGTCCAGGGCCAGTGTTACCAGGATTGGCTGATGGGCCTTCTCTTCGAGCCGAACGGTAAGCACATCGACGCCTGCCGGGAAGATCGGTGCTCGGAAGACGGTTGAGATCATTCGTACAGGTCCCCGGTCGGCCGTCGCCTGGGCGGCTGGAATACATCCATCCAATTGCACCGCCTCCACTTTGACCGACCCTTCGCTGAGTCCCTGGCCCTGCAGACGCACGGCCAAAGCGCCCCAATCTTCTACCAGCCGACCTTCCGCGTCCATTCGACTTGGTGGAAAACCAGGCGAAGAAAACTCGATCGGTTCTGCGGCCAGAACCCACCCGACGGTCAACAGCCCGGCAGCCAAACCAGCTAACCATCCAGCAAGATAAAATCGTTTCATATCCACAGTCTCCTTTAAATGAAGGTGGATTGCCGCGGCGAGCGGACCAGTTTAATGCCGTACAATTCGCAGAAGCCGCGGAGCACCCGGAAATGGTTCCCCAGGGTAACCACCTGATGGAACCCCTGGACATCCCGGCAATCCTCCACCGCATCCATCGCAATCTCCACCGAAGTCCGACAACCACCCGCAGGCGGCGTCTGCACATTGCCCACCACCTTGCCGGTGTCCACAATCAGATCGTTCGGCCCAGTAAACCGAACCAGAGTAACTGGCTGGCCTTCCGGCCAGAGCACCTGCATGGCCACCCCAAGCGCCGACTCCGAATGGTTCCGCAAAATGTACGGGGCCGGCGGCTTGTCGAACCCGTCGATCCGACTCCCGCTGGTGCAATGGGCCGCTATGAGCGTATTATGGACCGTCTCCGGCACCGGGTCGTTCATGTACCCGGGCCGATCCAAAAGGTAACTGGTTAGCATCAGCGACATGGCGCCCCACATGTCGGCCTCGCAGCCGGCCGTGATGCCCTGATCCTGCAAGAGCGTCCAACCCGCGCAGGGCGGCGTGGGCACCAGCTTGGCCTCCACCATGCCCAGACAGTCCATCGACAAAGCATGGGCGTTTTCCCGGGCCAGCAGCCGTTTGGCCGTTACATACGCCCGCATACAATTCAAGGTGTCCTGCTCGTTCGGTTCGACGATCTTGGCGGCCTGTTTACGCAGTTGGGCGGCCAATTCCTTGATCTCTTCGGTAACCGGCTGTTTGTCGAACTCTTGGTTGAAGGTGTCTCTGGGGATGGCCCGCACCTTGGTGCCGAGGCGTTCCAGGACGGATTCGTTCCGCTCTTTACCTCGGATCCAGAGCACGCGGGTTTCTTCGAACATGCGTTTGGCCCGGATCATACGCAGCCCATCTTCCACGGCGGACCAATCGAGCGAAGAGACGACATAGATGCCGGGCGTTCGGCTCGGCCCTGCCACATGGCCGGTAAATGCCATACCGATCGGTGAAAATATGATCAAAGGAATGCCGCTTTGTTTGGCCACCATGGAGGCCCAACCCCAGCAACTAAAATGCTGAAGGATGACCAGGGCGGCGTGAGGTTTTTTCTCTTTAATCTGGTTGATCCAGGCCGTTAGATCGCCTTCGTTGTTGATCGGCTGCGGACGCAGTTCCACCTGGACGCCCAGCCGCTTGGCCGACTGGGCCAACAGGCTGCTATACTCCTTCTGGTGACCGTCCAGATCATAGGTGGTGCCCGGCCAGCCAAGCCAATATGGTCTGGGCATTTCCAAAAAGCTGGCCATGATCCGCACTTCCGGTTTCGGGCGGAGTTTAGTCGGATCGACGAAGTCGGCAGGTCCCGGCCCTTCGGACGGGGCAGCAGCCGACGTGCTCCAAGCGCCCAGCCCCAAGGCCGAAAGCGACATCAGCGACAAACATTCCCGCCGATTCACACACCCAGAACAACTGTGCTGAACACACATGAGACATCCTCCTTTCAAAAGATAAGCCTTTTTTGGTCGAACCTTTTTTCACCAAAGGATAGCCGGGCAGTAGGAAATGAAACGGTGAGCTTTCGAGGCGGGCAAAAACCATCAGGGATGGTAAGCTGTCTCTTATTGTTACGTCTGACGCCGGAGATCGCAAGTATTTGGAAAATAGAATCCCCCCCTGTGGAGGCCGCCGGCCTGGGATTCAGCAAAAGCCGTCGGAAGACAGACCACAGTGAAAGAACCAGTATTCCTCATTCCTCCGGAGGAAGGGCTATCAACCAGCAGGGAGCCTTCCCTGGAGTTCTACAATTCCTAAAGCATAGGGAAGTTCTTTTATGCTACGGAAAAAAGGCGGCAGAAAGACATGTTCTGTTCTTATTGTACGAAGGAGGGAAAGTATGGAATTCGCCAGCTACAAGAAGTTCGAGATCGTCGGCACCTCGCCGCACTCGTTGAGCGATGCGATCGTCAATGCCGTGGAGAAGGCGACCCAAATCGAACCGACCTCAGCCTGGTTTGAGGTTGCCGAAATCCGAGGCCGAGTGCATAATGGCGCTATCCAACAGTTTCAGGTTACGCTTCGCATCGGGGCGAAACTCGAATAGACCTCGGTTTTGGACTGCCTTTGGGTTGCAAGCTCGCTAGGGAGCGAAATAGAGCGATGACGCCGCGGGAACGTGTCCAGGCCGCCATTGGGCGACAAAAGCCAGATCGGACGCCGCGGGATTTTTGGGCCGAGCCGGCTACGTGGAACCGGCTGCTGACCTACCTGGGCCATCAGGACAAAGAGTGGGTGCTTCGGCAGTTGGGCATCGACATTTGGCACATCGAAGCGTCCGGGCCCCCGGAAATCCATGTCGGCGGCGTGTATCAGAACTTCTGGGGCGAGCGATACATCTATCGACAAACTCCCTGGGGGCCGATGCGGGAAGACACCCGAGGCGCCCTGGCCGAGGCTCAGTCGCTGGCCGATCTGGAACGTTTCCCCTGGCCCACGCCGGATGTGTTCGACTATTCTGGTTTGGCCGCCGAGTGCCGTCGGCTGGAGGAGTACGCCCTGCTGTATGGGTTTGCCGATGTCTGGCAACGGCCGGCTTTGGTGCGCGGTTGGGAGGGGATGTTTGTTGACATGGTGGAGCGGCCCGAGTGGGTGCATTTCCTTTGCCGCCGGTTTACCGACTTTTACAAAGAAGATTACAGCCGGGCGGCCGAAGTTACCAACGGTCGCATTGACATTTATCTACTTATCAGCGATCTAGGCAGCCAAACCGGTCCGCTGATTTCCCTGGCCATGTTTCGGGAGTTTGTCGCTCCGTACATCCGGGAAATGGTCGAGTGCATCCATAGTTTGGGCGGCAAGGTGCTTTATCACAGTTGCGGCTTGATCGCCCCGTTCATTCCCGAGCTGATAAAATTGGGCATTGACATTTTAGACCCAATCCAGCCGGTCGGTCCTGCCATGGCGCCGGAGCGCCTCCAGGCTCAGTTCGGCGGACGGATCTGTTTCCACGGCGGGATCGACATGCAGCGGGTATTGCCCCAGGGAACGCCAGCGGAGGTCCGGGCCGAAGCCCGGCGATACTGTGAAATCCTTGGCGCCGAAGGCGGCTACATCCTGGCCCCTGCCCATCTATTCCAACCCGATGTGCCGCCGGAAAACATCCTGGCCATGTACCAGACGCCCTAACCAACGGCACAAACCCGATGGTTTCAGGAGAATGGCGAAGGAGCTCTCCTTTTAAGAGAAAAGGGGGCACGATCAGCCGATGGCCTCTCGGCCCGTCTCGCCGGTTCGGATTCGGATGCACTCTTCCAACGGGAGGATGAAGATTTTTCCATCGCCGATGTTGCCGGTGCGTGCACCTTTGATGATAGCGTCCACCGTGGGCCGAACGAAATTATCGTTGACGGCAATCTCCACCCGGACCTTCTTTAATAGGTTGACCTCAATGTCCACGCCGCGGTACGACTCGTGATAGCCCCGCTGTTGGCCGCAACCAAGGGCGTTGGTTACCGACATTTTATATACTTCCGCTGCATAGAGGGCTTGTTTCACATCGTTCAGTTTTTCGGGTTGAATGTAGGCGATAATCAATTTCATCGTAGTGGGCTCCTCCAAAGGACACAGAAACAGGGATCCCGTAAGAAATTGGACCTATTGGGTGATAAAGACTTGAAACCCGGCGTATGCTTCCATGCCGTGCTCCTCGATGTCCAATCCGCGGAGTTCTTCCTCCCGACTCACTCGCAGACCGATGGTCATTCGGATCAGGGAGAAGACCACGGCCATGGAGAGCATGGCAAACAGACTCACCGTCAGGCATCCCAAGGCTTGGACGCCTAATTGGGTCAAGTCCCCACTAAGGAACAGGCCATCTCTGGCCAGGCCCAATTCTTTTTGGCCCCAAAGGCCGACAGCCAGGGTGCCCCACAGGCCGTTCATGCCGTGGACCGGCACAGCGCCGACCGGATCATCGACTCCAAGCAGGTCAAGCAATTTAACGCCGAAGACTACGATGGCCCCTGCTACCGCGCCGATAAGAATACTGGCCGTGGGCGAGACAACGGCGCAAGGAGCAGTAATGGCCACCAGACCGGCCAAGGCGCCGTTCATCGTGATCGAAAGGTCGGTTTTCCCGTACAACAACCAGACGATAATCATGGCGATAATGATGCCGGCGGAGGCGGCCAAATTGGTATTGGCGGCTACCAGGGCTGCGGAATTCCTCATCGCTTCGGTGCTAACGCCTAGCGTAGAACCGGGATTGAACCCGAACCATCCGAACCATAGGAGAAATACTCCTAGGGTGGCCAAAGGAATACTATGCCCCGGAATGGCTGCCACTCGACAGTTTCCATTGACCTTAATGAATTTGCCGATGCGGGGGCCTAACATCATCGTTCCTACCAGGGCGATCCAGCCGCCGGTCGAGTGAACGACCGTGGAACCGGCGAAATCGAAAAATCCTAGTTTCGATAGCCAACCACCGCCCCAAATCCAATGGCCGATGATAGGATAGACGATCGCACTGACAACGGCGGTATAGGCTAGATAGGCGGGGAACTTCATCCGTTCGGCCATGCCGCCGGCGACGATCGTGGCGGCGGCGCCGCAGAAGGCGGCTTGAAAGAGCCAAAAGGCCCAAATCGGCACGCTCGAAGGATTCTGGGCGTCTTGCATGGCAAAGCCGCTCCAGCCAATCAGTCCGTTGCCTTCGCCAAACATGAGTCCATAGCCGATCAGGAAAAACATAATGCTGGCCACGCAGTAGTCGATCCAGTTTTTCATCAGGATGTTGCAGGTGTTTTTGACCCGGATGAGGCCCGCTTCGACCATGCCGAACCCGGCTTGCATAAAAAAGACCAGAAAGGCAGCGATAAGCACCCAGACCGTATCGACAGCAACCAGGGCATTGGAAACCAAGGTCTCCACCGATTCCGAAGGGGTTTCTGCCCCGTAAGCCGCCTTGGAAGAAAGAAAACCTATCCCCGCCACCATAGGAATCCACAGACTTTTTCTCACCAACACGGTCATTCTCTCCTGGATGATAAGTTCACGGACTACAATGGATACAATTGCGGTAAACCTTTGGATTGTTGTTCTCGTCTCTCCATCTTTAGGGGGGACGAGAAACTCCTGGGCAAATTGCGTGCTATTTTAGGAAACTCACAAAGAAGCCTAATTTTTAGGCAACAATGGGCAAAACGGCACTCTTGGTAAGCTTTTTCAAAAGATTAATCTTTTGAGAGTACCTTTAGCAAGAAATGTGCCATTTTGGTTTTTCGAAAGAGATTATTCTTAAGTTGTTTTTTTGAAAAGAGTTACAAATAAGTGCTCTAAATGACCGGGAAAAAGTGCGGTTCTCTTTTGCCTAAGAATTAAGCGTGCAAAGCCTTTGTGGTAAGCAGCCCTGAGTTCTGCCAATCCTCCTGCGATCTTCCAATCGCCTCCCTTTTCTCAAACAAGATCACTTTCTTTTCAGGGCTAAAAGATGGCTTTGTTTACCCCGAGATCCCCCCCACACTTTAACTCACCCCTGCCCCTTTCTTACACCACCCCAAAGTGTTTCAACTACCCTCCCTCTGCCGAGCATCGCCTCCTGAAGGCAACATAAATACACCCCATGCCCTCTCTGTCTTAACTGTCCCGCCGCCGGAAAGAAAAAGAAAATCTTACGGAATCCCCCGCCGCCCCCTCCCGCCATCCGGTTACCGGCGAACTTTCTTGCCGCCCCACTAGTCGGTGAGGCTCCTCTGCCGGTAGAATCGAAAAAGGACGTAGCGTTCCGGGAAAGAGTTGGCTTTCCTTTGGGTTGGGAGAGTGTTCCATGCCGGTACAAATGGAACTGGCCAGGATTATCATCAGCGAAATCAACGACCAGCAGGTAATCTATCTCAAAGAGGTGGGCGGCGATCGGACGTTTCCGATCTTGATCGGCATCTTTGAGGCCACCAGCATTGATCGCCGCGTGAAGGGCATTGCTTCACCCAGGCCGCTGACCCACGATCTGATCGTTAGCGTTGTAGAGCACTTAGGAGGTCAATTGCAGGATGTGCTCATCAACGAACTAAAGGAGCACACCTACTATGCAAAACTCCGGGTCCGGCAGAACGGGGAACTGATCGAGATCGACTCTCGGCCTTCGGACGCCATTGCCGTGGCCGTTACGTGTCAGCCCCATTTGCCCATCTACGTCAATGAAGAAGTGCTGGAAGAAGTTTTAGGGTCTTCGTAACCCCAGGCGAAACCATTTCCTGTGGCGGCAATCCGATAGAGGATACCCTATTCGAAGGGGCCAACCGAGAAGAACGACGATTTGGGCTATTTTAGTCAGATTTTTACCGCGAGGGTGGTTTCAGCAGGCGGTCCATTTGGCGCTGGAGTTCGTCTTGCAGGAGGTTCTCGGCCGATTTCTGCAAGAACTGGGCGGTGTAGCGACGCAAGGTTTGTTGATCCAACTGGGGGCGTCGGAGCGTTCCCTGGATGGGCAACCGAATGGTTTGCCCTTTCATGGCCGTTGCCAGTCGAGGGTTCATGGCGGTCCATTTCGGCAGGATCGGCATTTCCGCCTCTAAGGCCAGCGATTGATCCAGCCCCACATAACCGCGGGTGCGGATCGTGATTTCTGGAAAGACCAGTTCTAAGCCCTCGTGATAGACCCGGCCGTTAGCCATCGCGAAAGGGATAACGGCTTCGTTTCGCAGCCGAGCGGTAGGTTCTTTGGTGAGCAGGACGGCCAATTCTCGAACCAGCGGAGTTGGGCCGATCTGAATGGTGTGGATGACGAGTCGGCCTTGGATTTGACCAGCCGACGGATTGCTCAGCGGTACCTGACACACATCCAGCAGAATCGACACCCGGCCTTCCACCGTCGTTACATCGGCCAGCACCGGGGCGATATACTGGAACACCGAGGCGCACATCGCAGGGCTGATGCGGATTTGTTGCGCCGCCGATCCTTTTTGCACCACCAGTTCCGCGGGGCTGGGCGATAGACGAACTGCGCCGGCCGCCTGGAGTTTTCCTTCGCTCAGGGTCATTTCTACCGGAGCGATTTGCAGCCAACCTCGGGACAATTGGCCCCTAATCGCGGCTGGGCCGCCTCGGAATCCATACACCTCCAGGGCCTGCCAACCCACTCCGAAAGCGCCCTCGGCCAGGGCTAAGTCCAGCGGGCCTTGCCAGCGAAACTGTTCTGTCCCTCGGCCTTGCAGGAGAATGCCGTTGCCCCAATAGCTTCGCAAGAGCGGGGTGAGTTTTTGCCAATCGTATTGGAGTTGGCCGACCGCCTGATAGGTGCTGACGGCGTTGGGATCGGCCGGTTGGGGCGGCGGGGTGATCTGGGCTTTGCCCGTATAGCCGATCCCATCGCCTTGTAAACTGGTGGAGGCCAGTTGCAAGAGGCCGGTTTGGTGGTCGTAGCGACCTTGGGCGGTAAGACGCACCTCGGCCTGTCGCCACGCAGCGGCGCCGGGCGAGGCCGTGTAGCTCAGGTTCCGAATGGTCAAATTGCCCACGCCGTCGGTCCCGGCGCCGTCGGCCTGAAAATCTGCCTGTGCGGTGAACGTTCCGGACATGCTCCAACCGCTGGAGCTGGTAGGCGAAAGCCATCGCTGGAATTGTTCCAAGGCCCCTTGGGCTTGTAATCGGCCGGTGAGCTTCACGCTCGCATTGGAGGCGGAACCGGCCCCTTTGGCCGAGTCGGAGATTGGGACGGCTGAAGCAGACCGTTCTAACCGAACATTTTGGGCGTCCAGTACAAACGGGTTCGCTTGCAACTGGGCTTTGGCCAATTCGATCCGCCCGTCGGCAATGTCCCATCGGCCGGAAAGCACAAGGTCCATACGAGGTTCGGCCACTTGAAGCCCTAGGGCGGTGATCTGGAACGGCGCCGCCGCCATACGGGCTTCGTGAATCTGGACGTTTTCGGAGGAGAGGTCCATCGAGGCGGCCAAGGCGTATTGGCCGTTGGGCTGCCAGGACGAAATGTCCAACCAGGGTTTGAGCCGGCGAGCCCAGTCGGCCAATTGGCCTTCCAGATGCACTTCCACCGGCCAACGGGTCTTCAGGCTGGGAGCCTGGACCGGTTGACGTAAACGGATTTCTCCCCGATCTTGTCCCAGTTGCAAGGCCAGCGTCGCCGAATCGAGTCGGCCGATTGCGTAGCGGGAAAGGTTTGTGCTCGCCAAACCGGGGGCGGTGGATAAAGAAACGCCGCCGCCATCGCCAGCGGTGGCCGAGGCGTCCGTCTGGCCCGCTGGCTGGGATGTCGGAGCGGCGACAGACATTTTTCCGGCGGCAATGGCCCGTGCTCGGATGTCTTCGTTCATCTGGACCGACCATTGAGGAATGACCACCCGCAGGCGATCCCCTTGGACCATCAGATCGGCCTCGAAACGGTCTTCGGGCTTCATGGTCCAGGTCAATGAGGCGGCGCCTTTACCGGCCAACTGGACCTCGCCCAAATCGACCCATTGTTTCAACCGCTGGGTTAGCCGATCGAGGTCCATTTGGGCGGAAATGCTCATCCCTTCGGCTGTCCCGAAGGCGTCCACCCGAAGGAATTCGGAAATGCACTGGAGGGACTCCAGCACCAGGCCCTTCGGACCTTCGTGAGCGTCCAGGGACAGACGGATTGGTTCCGGCCAGGCGATGGGTCGGCCTTGATGAAGGGCCTGCAGATCGTTGGTTGCCAAGCGGGCTTGCCAGACCATACCTTCCGCTCCCGGCCGGGCGGACAGGGCTAGCTCCACCAACCCGCTGGTAACCTCGAGGCCCTCTTGAATGCGAAGCGTCTGGGGCAAAAGCCGGGCCAATTGGGCCAAATCTAACCGCCCGTGCATTTGATAGGGGTGTCGTCGGAGGGCCGCCATAAGGTCGGCTGTTTCCGAGCCAAGATCGAGCCGACCGTCGGCCGCCAGCTCGCCCGCCTGGCAGCGGACTTGGAAGTCGTCGAACTGGAGGTAATCGTTAGTCCATATAATCTTCCCCTGAAGTTCCAACGGACGGAGCGAAAGGGTTTCCGCCGTGCATCGGGTCCAAGCCACGTCGGCTTGCTGGGAAGAGATGTTGGCCCGAATGACCATAGCGTCGGACGGAAGCGAGGGAATCGCCGTGGCGACGGCGTCGCCGTTGGACGCAGCAGCGGTGCTAGGCGGCGTCGAGCCGGTGGGTGGGACGTTCGGAGAAACTTGGGAAGCGTCGCCGGTCAGGCGGGGACTTTCAGCGGCGTCCTGAGAAGCAGTACGCCCAACAAGGGTTTTGCCCGCCCATACGCCCCAACCATATTCCAACCAACCGCTGCCCCGGCCTTCCAGATGGAGTAACGGTTCCCATCGCATGAGGATCGCCTCGGCCAAACCGAGCGGCAGTTGGTTGCCTTGGAGGAAAAGGATTCCGCCGCTTGAGGTATTTTCCGCCGCTGCGAGGGCTTCCATCTGGCCGGGGCTGCCGCCCCAGGAGAACTCGAATTGAAACGCGCCGGGTTGCGCCGAGCCGCTTGGATCGGGCAGTGCTCCGGCATCGGCCTGCCCTCCTCCGACCATTTGCGGCGTCGGCGGTTGTTGACCTGTAGAGACCGCCCGCCCTGTACAAAGCAGTCGCCACGGTTGGCTAGGTAGGGGCGGGGCAGTGATCGCCGCTTGGAGGTTTTCCAATCGCCACGAGCGACCGGATCGGGCGTCGCTCAGAAGGGCCGTGCTGTTTTTCAGTTCTACTTCCACGTTGACCGAGCTGCGGGAAGGTTCGGTCTGGCTCAGATAGCGGACCAGAGCGTCTTCCCAGTTGCTCCCGTCGGGCCGAAGCCGAACGTTCAGTTGAATTTCTTCCAGCACGAATCGGCCGAGGTCTTGCCGATTCCAAAGGAGTTTCCATAACGTGCGGTCGCTAGAGATTCGTCCGATGGTTGCTAAAGGGGCCTGCTGGGCGTCCTGCACTTCGATCTGCTCGAACTGGAGGGGCCGAAACCACCCCAACGAAGCCCGGCCCACATGGATTTTCCCCTGAAAATCGGCGGCCAAATATCCGACAAGCCAGTTGAGCAGAAAACTGTGGGCCACGAGGATCGGCAACAGCCAGAGCAAAATCCCTCCGCCCACCACAACAGCCGCCAAGATTCGCAACCAACGCTTTTTGCGGGCAGGCGGCGGCTTGGAGGCGGAAAAAGCGGAATGAAACGGGATTGTCAACGAAGTTTTTTTCATCGCGGTAGCCATCGGAGGGCCATCTCCTGCAACTCCTCGCGGGAAAAGGCAGCAACAGAACGTTCGTTTCCCTCGAAGAAGGCCGAAGGGTTATAGGTTGTACGCCCAAAACGGTTTACGCCGGGTGAGATATTTATAGTTGTAACCCAATCTGTTAGACTGGCTTGGCGCAACCCAGACTGTCCAGACTGGTGTGATTGCCGTCTAACAGACGGTGGTACAGTAACCCAGTCTGCTAGGCCGGCTTGTCCCCCGGGGGAGCAACAACTTGCCGTCTGACAGAGGATGTTACCTCCCCGGGGCTTTGTGGGCCAGTTCGGGCTGTTCTGTTTGCTGGGGCAGATGGCTATGAAAGTTTTCCAGAGAGTGCTGGTGGATTTGATATTGCTGGCCTAACTGTTGGCTCTGCCAGCGGAACCATTGGTCGGAGAGTTCTTCTTGTTGGCGTTGGAGTTGTTCTTCGCGGGCTGCCAAGCGCGCCGCCTGGGCGCGGAGTTCTTCTTCCCGTTGGGCCGTCCACCGACGGAGTCGCTCTCTTTCGGCGGAAAGCCTCTGCTCCAGCCGAATTAACTCTTCCCGACACGCCTCCAACTGCTGTTTCTGCTGCAAAAGGTCTTCTTGAGAGAACCGATAACTCTCGCTCAATTGCCGGCGGAGTTCACTGAGCGAATGACTGAGCACCGCCGGCGGCACGCTGCCAGAAAGCCGAATGTAAAGCTCCTCGGTCGCCAGCCGAATTTGGAGGATCTCCTGATGCCGCCGGTGTAACTCTTGCCGGAGCTGCTCCAGGGCGGTGCGTTGCTGATCCAGGTGTTCGGCCTGCTGGGCCAGGGCAGATCGTTTTTGTTGGATTTCTTCCATGGCCCGGCGATACTCTTCGACCAATTGCTGGCGGAATTGCTGCCCCTGTTCGGCCGTTTTCTGCCGCTCTTGTTGAAGCTGCTGGTGGAGCTGTTGGGTTTGTCGGGTCAGCTCGGCCAAGCGGGCGTCTGCGTCGGCAAGGGCTTGCTGATGCTTTTCTAGAAGGTTGCGACGTTGTTCTAGCCCGGCCAGCGCCTGCTGGATCATCCTCTGGGAGTTTTCCCGATGTGCGTCGATCTGTTGACGTTGCCAGCGGAGGGCCTCTTCTGCCTGCTGCGTTTGGGACTCCCACTGCTGGAGGCGTTTTTGGAACTGGGCTTCCTGTTGCTGAAGTTGCTTTTGCCGGGCTTCCAACTCAGCTTGAGCGGCCCGAAGGGCTTCCTCCCGCTCGCATAAGGATTGGAGTTGCCGCTGTTTTTCTTCTAACGCCGCCTCGGCCGAGGCCAATCGCTCCAGACGTTTTTTCAGCTCTTCTTCCTGGGTTTCGAGAGCCGCTGCTTGTGTTTGGAGGGCTTGTTCCCGTTCGGCCAATTGGAGACGTTCGGCACGGGTCGCTTGATCCAATTGGGCCAAGGCGGCGTTGAGTTGGGCTTCCCGACGGTCAAGGTCTGCTTGCCGGGCGCGCAAATAGTTGGCCAATTGCATCGCCTGAGAGCGGAGTTGCTCGGCCGCCAAGGACCCGGCGGTACCGGGTTCGCTCAGGATCGGCACGGGCAAGGGCACAGGAAGTTGGGCAGCCTGGGTAGATTCCCTACCTAAGGAGTGGGGTTGGTCGATCCGGGTTTCTCCCGCCTTTTTTTTCCCCGCCCCGGATTGTTTGGGGGAGTGTTTGCCCATGGCCCTTGCCTTGGAAGAGTCCCGCTAGCCCGAAAAATAGATACAACCGGAAGATTTGTCTCAACTTGCATAATCGGCAAACTTTTCTTTGAAGTTCACTTCTACTCTAGACCTTGAGAAAAACCTAGATCAATTTGAAAGAAAAGCACCAATTCCCCCTCTTTTTGGTTGCAAACAAATACTAATAAAGGATTAGATACGCGGGCAATCAGGATGTTCCCCAAAGGGCCGGCTAGATCGAAACCTATAGATGGGACGCATTCCCCTATTTTAAGGGGGGGGCATCTGGACGAGTTGGATTTTCCCCCTTAAGGGGGTGTTGGTATATACCCGGAAAAGGCCAAAAAGAAAGCCCCCTTTTCGAGGGGGCCTTCTGAAAAGTGAAACGACCCAAGGAGATCGAAGTCTGTCGGCTGTCGGCTACTCGAAGGCTGCGTTGATAGCCTCTTGGAGGCGGGCCTTCGGCTGCAAACCGATCAGACTCCGAATCACCTCTCCATTTTTGAAGACCATGAGCGTAGGAATGCCATTGACTCCATATTCGGCGGCCAATTGGGGACTCTGATCTACATTGACCTTACCCACTTTGAGCCGACCGGCGTTTTCCGCCGCCAATTCCTCCACCACAGGAGCAATCCGCTGGCACGGCCCACACCACGGCGCCCAAAAGTCCACCAACACCGGCGTCGTCGAGTTCAATACTTCCTGCTGGAAATTTTCTTCGTTCAGTTCGGTGATGTTACTCACGGAAAATACTCCTTTCCCTTCTATTTTTCGTGGATTTTCCTGTTCGCCTGTTTCAACGGGAGAGTTTTTCGCCTTGGGGTACGAGAGGTTCTCCTCTGACTCCAAGACATTATAGGCGGCCTTGTCAGTGGGTCAACCGGGTGCGGCTGATAGATTGTGGCAAGTTTAGGTGGCTTGTTGGAGATGGGAAGACCATAGGGCGTCGAAGTGGCCATCGTAAAGGGCGGCGCGGAGGCGCAGGATGGCCTCAGCCCGACGACATCGCCAGTTTCGCATCCCTGCCTGTTTACAGCGTGCCCCCACGAGGCACTTGCAGGCCGACTCGACCGGACCACTGCCGATCGGCAACCCTGCCGCACGGTAGCGGGGATAATCCATCCGCTCCGCATTGTTCTTCAGATACACTCCCAGCTTCCGCAACGCCTCCCGCTTGGTCGGCGCACGCAACTGTTTCTGCAAGGCGGCGATCGCCACGCGCGCCTGCCGGTGCCCACCCTCCCACAATTCTGAGAGCCGCTCCTTCGCCCAAACCTTCGCTTCCTCCGTGCCCACACCGAATACGTCATGGGCTGCTTGGTGGACGTTCTCACTCAAATGATACCAATCCAAAATAGGCACAGCTTCGGGAAAGTGTAAGGCCGCCAATTCCCAAAGCCAGTGCGCGCCGTCGCCCAAGAATACACGTTGCGACGCTTGGCCGTAGCCGGTGCGATATGCCTCCAAAAACAACTGCCGGCCAAACTCCTCCAACGACAAAAACCGGGCGAACATCTTCTGCGCCAGGGTATTCTTTTCCGCGTCCAGGGCCCGCACCCGACCGACACGAATCTCTCGCCACTCGCCTTCCGCGTGAATCATGGCCCCATCCGCATACACCGCCACCACGGGAGCATGGCACGTGGACTGCGGTATCCCCTTGGCCTGCTCCGCAGACGACAACGTAAAGAACGCCTGGCGTTGAGCGTCCTCCTGGGCCAAGAGCATCTCACCCGCCGTGTACGCGATCTCCTGGATCGTTTGCTTACTCAGTTCCACGCGGTGGTCCGCGCGCAAGACCGTCTGCACTTGTTCCGCCGGTACCCATGCCATGAGCCGGGACACCACTTTCGCCAACGGCCAACTGACGCCGTGTCCGGCAAACCGCAGCCGCGCATCGTGCGGATACAATTCCTCTTCACAACGATCACAACGCCGCCGAGGACGCCGACATTTCACGTCGCCGAAAGTCGTCGCCACCATGCAAGTCGGGCAGCCGCGATGCCGCATGGGCTCACCACAACACGGACACTTCGGCAACGCATCCGACGTGTTCGCCGAATCAGCCCACGCCTGCAAGGCTTGATTGCCCAGGCCATGTAAACCCCCGCTCAAGGCCCGCTCCGCTTCCTCGAAGTCGTCCACCTTGACCGGCATCGCGTCCAACACGCTGTCCAACATCTCGTGCAGTTGACGACGCTGCTCTTCGCTGATTACACTACTCATCACAATTCCTTTCAGGGTGTTAGGGGAACTCCAAACAACACAAACCTCTAATACCCTGTTTTACTTATTTTTCCTATTCGCGCAACAACATTTCAGCCGCACCCGGTCAACCCGATGCGTTGGTTTTTGCGAGTTTCTGGGGGGGTTAGGAACAGAGAAATCTCGATCTTTGGAAAAGCGAAGGGTTCGCCCCTTTTCTTCTTTCCAACGAACGGGGCTTTCCTAGACGTTCCAAGGCGTTCAAACTTCCGAGGCCTTACTCTCAGCGGCGGACTCTTCTGGCAACAATTGTGCAATGGCCTGCCGGAGTTGACGAACCGTAAGCGGCATCTTCAGCACCAGCCGATGGGCGTCCGTAACCGCCTGGTCCATCCATCCTTGCTGGCTTTCGTCCAGCAATAAAATGGCGGGAACATGTTGGATTTTATTCTCTTGGCCAAAAAGATTAAAAACCTCCAGCGCAGGCCGACCGATCTGCTGGGCGTTCAGGATGATACATTCGGCCGTCCCCGGCTCGTCTTGAAAGCGTTCCAAAGCCCGCTCCGGATCACTGGTAAGCAGGACTCGATACCCGGCTTTTTTGAGTTGTTCCCGGAATAGGTCCTGCATTCGGCTATTGGATTCGACCACCATGACCGTATGTTTTGGCGTGGGGCAAGACTCTGCTTTGCGGGCCGTTGCCTTTCCCTTTTCTGTTTCCTCTCGAAGTCGCTTGGCCGCTATCTTCAGATCGACCAGCATGGCGCCGGGCGTCTGATACCGCCGGTTGACATCCAACGACATCGCCTTATTGACCACCAGGGCCACCGAGCTGGGCAGATCGGGCAAGACTTTCTGAATCGGAGGCACATCTAAAAAACGCTGTTTGGAGAGCCGTTGAATCCGGTCTTTCGTTTCCAATAGCGGGGCCTGTCCTGTAAGCATGTGGTAATAAATGCAGCCGGCAAAATAGATGTCGCTTCGGGTATCGTCTTTGCGGACGCCGGTAGCGCGCTCCAGCCCGGCATAATCAATGGTGCGAGGATTGGAAAATTCGCTCAACAGGTCGTCGTCGGCGGATTCATCCACAGCCGCCAATCCGAAATCCACCAGCTTGGCCCGCCCTTCCGCGGAAACCAACACGTTGGTCATTTTCAAATCCCGGTGCGTTAGCCCATGCTCGAAGGCGTATTGCAATCCGCTGGCAATGTCGCACATAAGCCGGGTGGCCTCTTCGGGAGAAAGCCGACCTCGAATTTTCACAAAATCCCGCAGATTCTGGCCTTCCACAAACTCCATGACCAGATAATGGGTATGGCCCTCCGAGACGACTTCATACACGGGCACAATGTTCGGATGCCGTAACGTCAACCCCACCCGTCCTTCCCGAACAAAAGGTTCGTATTGGGTCGGATTATCGCTATACCGGCGTCGAAGCACCTTCAGGGCCACCACTTGCCCTGTTTGCTGGTGAAGGGCCCGGAACACCCGAGCAAACGTCCCGGCCCCCACGAGATACAGAATCTTGTACTCTCCGTAAAAAAAGCCGCTCTTGTCCCCCTTCTGAATCTTCTCCACCTGGTAGTTGGTCAAAATCTCTCGGCCAACCAGGTATTGAATGAAATCCGCCGCCGACACATTACGAGTTCCAAAAGCGGCCCATGCCTCTCTCAGTTGCCGGTCTGTAAGCAATCCAAGATCAAAAGCCCGTTGGCCGAATTGCTCCGCACTCATTTGACCCATGCTACTCGTGTTCCTCCTGCCTCAACGATGCTCTTTGCCCTTCAATGGGGGGAAGGAAAATAAAGATCGGCCCATCACTTTCTTTTTATGCTAAGTCAGACACAGTGTTTCTGCAATGGTTTGGAAATTTTTCCAGCCGCCCCCCCCTTTAAGGGTGGAAGCCCCGGAAAAGTCCCTGCCATCAAGAACGGCATGGATTCTGCCCTGCCGGGTGTATCAAAAAAACCGCCTATTCTCCGGGTTTTTCACGTAATTGGCCTATGAAATCGGTAATCCCGCTCTTCCGAACACTTCCGCCATGGGAAGCAGGCCCTGCTGCTTTCTTTGAGAAAATACTGGATGGCGTCGTTTCTACGGTAGCGGCAGTTCGGCCGTCTTGTATCTTGTATATATCGGTGCCGTCTGTCATACGGTACGTACCAACGTCGCTCCTTGCATCGGCATGACTGGTTTCTTCATCCGGCTAAATAGTACCAATAAAAAAACACTCCGGTACTTTCGGGTCTAAGTACCGGAGTGTTCCCAGCCAGCGGTAAAGAGTCTGCTTAAGACCGAGGCCGCATGATGATTCGATAGAACGGAACAAGGCAAAAGAGAAGGTGTTTCTCTTGGGCGTCCCGTCGCATTATTTTTCGGGTGTGTTTCTCTCTCTGTGCAGGGAGAACGGACATCTGGTCGCACAAGTCGCTTAGAAATTGTCCTGGGAGATTAAGAGTCTAGTGGGGGAGATTCATCTCCCTCGAAATGGTTGTTCTGGTCTTCCAATTGCTGGCGATAGCTATCCCGTTCTCTGCGGGTGGCTTCTAGGTCGAAGATCAGATATTTCATGTCCAAGCGTAATTGGGCCAGGGCCTCTTGGACCATGTTGAGAATCCGTCGCCGACGCCGGGTGCTTTCTATGACCCGCACCATCAGCGGCGTCATTTGGGACCGATAGGGCGGCGGCAATTGCTCAATGGCGTTGGCCAAATCGGTGATTTCGCCGGGGAGTGGTTCAGCTTCTGGTTTTGGGGATTGAATGGGCTGACTCATAGGTGGTGTCTCCAGAGGTGCTTGCCAGTAGTTTATTTGGTGGAAGCACTCCCCATGCCCAAGCAATAGGTCAACCCAAAATTTGTCCTAACTCCTTGTATAACAAGGAGTTGGCATCTTTTGGCCAATTTCGGGCCGGTTCGGAATGTTGCCGAAATTCCACAGTTGATCTAGCCAAAGATCACAACTGCTGATACAACCTCAAGTTACGATTTGGCGGTGGAAGGAGGACACTGTGGGCTTTTTGCTACATCTGGAGAGGGGGGTGCTTCCTCCGGGTAGAAACCGGCCTACTCCCCAGCCGAAGGAACGGCCCATCACGTTCTGGACTTTTCTTGTCTGGCTGATCTTGGCGGCAGAAGGTTGGCCAGAAGGGGGACGCTCTGCCTTTTACGAAGGATTTGAAGGCCCGGAGGTCTCTTGGCAACAGGCAGGCGCAGACACCCCCCATCGGATTGAGTTTCATGCCCGCATTCAGGGGGAAGCCCATGTAGGCCAAGGCTGTGAGCGACTCCGCCTGGCGGCCGGGCATGGCAGTTATGTCTATCTGGCCCACCCGATTGGCCGAGCGCCTGTCATCGACGAACTTCTGGTCAGTCTATGGGTGAAATCCGATCGGGCAGGGGTGCGGCTTTTAGCCCAGGTAGTATTTCCCCGCACTCGCCACCCCCAAACAGGAGCACCATTGACAGCCCTGATCACCGGGACTTCTTACACCCAACTAGGGCGTTGGGAGCAACTGAGGCTTCAAGATGTCCCCCAACAGGTAGCTCGTCAGGTCCGGGTTCTACGAAGCCAATACGGCCCTCAAATCGACGAACGAGAGGCGTACATTTCCCATGTGGTGCTCAATATCTACGGCGGCCCTGGAGTAACCAACCTGTGGATCGACGACTTGGATGTGGCCGGGGTGATCCAGTCGCAGCCGATCGCAAAAATCTTCCCCCCAAGTGCAGAGCCAACCGGTTCCAATTCCGCTGGTTCTTTGGGAATGGGCACCCCTTCCATCCATTCAGGAGGACCTTTGCATTCTGGGGGGCCGATGATCTCCGCCGGACCTAGCCTACCCTTGGGGGAGACGATCGGGGAACAACCAGCTCCCCGTTTGGTCGGTTCGGTCTTCATGGTCCAAGGCCGGGAGTTCTTTCCGCGGATTATTTCCTACCAAGGGGAATCGTTGGCCTTTTTGCAAAATCTGGGATTCAATGTGGTGTGGCTTCCATCGCCTCCCGGGCCGGAACTTCTAGGCCAAGCAGAACAACTAGGGATGTGGTTTATTTGTCCACCGCCGATTTCTCCCGACCCGATAAGAGAGGGAGAATCTTCAACCCTTTCTGGAATCCGGGAAAAGATTCCTCCTGATTTCGATCGGGTTTTGGCCTGGGATGTTACCCTGACACCGGTCAGCAGCCAACTGGATCGCATCGCCCAATGGGCAGATAAAGTCCGGCGTGCAGAGAGTCGAGCCGCTCGACCTTTGGTGTGTCGGGCGGAGGGAAACTTCCAAGCTCTCAGCCGGGTGGTCGATATTCTTTGGCTCATCCGTCCGCCGATCGGCGCTGGTTTAGAATTGGCCGACTATACCCGGTGGATTCGCCAGCGGGAGCTATTGGTTCGGCCGGGCACACCTCTGTGGGTTTCGATTCCCACCCAATTGCCCCCGGCCATTCGAGCCCAATGGATGCAGTTCAGTTCAGGCCGGCAGATTCCGGACCATCTTTCTCCAGAACAGATTCGGCTGGCTCTTTATAGCGGATTGGCGGGGGGAGTTCGTGGGGTAGTGTATGAATCGGATCGAGCATTGGACGCCCAAGATTCAGAAACCCAAACTAGGGCAGCCGCCCTGGAACTGTTGAATCGGGAAATGGAGATTTTGGAACCGTGGTTGGCGGCTGGAACCGGGGTTGGGGGAGGCCGAACCAGCCAACCAGAGGTCCAAACCGCTCTATTGCGTACGGAGCGCGCCCGGTTGGCCCTTCTTTTTTGGACCGGCCCGGCGGCATCCTATGTGGTTGGTCAAGCGGCCGCCCAACAAATGAACTTTACCCTTCCAGGTCTTCCAGAGACCCACGAAGCCTATCAGATTCTGGGCGGAACATTGCGACCTTTACGTCGGGATCGGACTGCGGGAGGGGTCCGAGTAACGCTGGAGGAATTCGATCTTACGGCGGCGGTCGTACTGAGCCAAGATACGTTGGCCATTAGCGCTACCACCCGGCGAGCCCAGACGGTCGAACGTCGATTGGCCGAATTGCATCATCAATTGGCCCTCCAGAAACTTCAAGAGGTCCAAACCGTCCTGAACCGCCTCCCCTCCGGACTGCTGGAAGGGCAGACGCCGTCGGTTGTTTCCCAGATAAACCAAGGGCTAGGCCAGGCACGGGAGCAATTGACCTTTTGTAGCCAACGGCTTCAAACCCGGGAATATGTTGCTGCGGTTTTAGCGGCACAGCGGGCGCAGCGCGCCCAGCGGCTTTCGGAACGCAGGATTTGGGAATCAGCGGTCGGCGGCGTGGAAGCAACCGTCATTTGGCCCTTGGCAGGCTGCTTTCGGATGCTACCGGAACACCTGGAAATGACCCGCCGAGTGCGGTATTCGGCAGCCGGGCCGAACCTGCTGGCTGGCAGCGATTTTGAGGATTTGCAGACGATGTTGGCCGCTGGATGGCGGAACGGCCAAGGAGGGTCGGAAACAGCGGATGGGGCCGTGGAGTTGGCCCAGGAGGCGGCCCGTTCAGGACGATATGGGCTCCGATTAGTGGCCGTACCGCGGCAAAGAGAATCGCCGCCGGAGGTGATTGATTCACCTCCTGTATGGGTAATAAGTCCCCCCATTCGGGTACAACCTGGCCAGTATCTTCATATCCAAGGATGGGTTCAGATTCCCCAACCGATCCAGGGAAGTGTAGATGGTCTGGTGATTACCGACTCCATAGGGGGGGAATGCCTGGCATGGCGGATTCAGAAAACCTCTGACTGGCAACCGTTTGAAATGTATCGGGTGGTGGGCCAACCGGGAACGCTTCAGATACGATTTGTGCTGACCGGGTTGGGGGAAGCTCGGCTGGATGACATTGTCATTCAGCCTGTAATACCGGCAGTAACAGGAGCCGGTGTATTTCCAGGCTTGGGGGAAAATAATTCCCGGTGAGAAGGGAAAAGGCAGGATGGAAATCGCCTTTTCCCCCCCACCCGGCTAGCCTGACGGCTAGCCGGTCTCTCCCACGGGGGGAGAGGCAAGTTTCTTCACTCGTTACCTATTCCTGCCAAGGTGCGGGTACAAGATGGCTGGATTTCCGCTTGCGCGGGAATGACATTCTTTTGTGGGGTTTGTTTTTATGGGGCTAGTTTGCAATTTATAAGGCTTGTTTGTGCAATTTATGGGGCTTGTTTCCCATAGGTGTGCTTCACTCGGCTAAAATGTTATACCCTTTGGGAAAAGCCGAGCAATAAAATGGATTGTTTAGATAAACTGGAGAAAATAAGTAGCCCTTGCCGATAAAGAAAAGTGGTTCGGCAAGGAGCCACGGAATGAATTTGGCCGCATCAAAACCTCAATATATCCTTTTTTCCTCTTCCGATCGCGTCCAGGGAACCTGGCGTTTTTCAATCTGTTCCCCCACAGGGACCCCCATCTTGGAGGTATCGGATCGGGAACCGGAGGCGCAGGGAGACCGGTTAGATTTGCTGCCGGTGGTGCTGGGCTTAGAAGCCCTGGAACAACCCTCCAAAATCACCCTCTGGACCCCCAGCCGATATGTCCAGGAAGGGCTTCGGTTTGGACTAGCGGAATGGCGGGCCAACGGATGGCTGTGGGAGTTTTTCGGCGAAATGACGCCGGTAAAAAATCGGGACCTCTGGCAACGGATCGAACGAGCGATGCGATTCCATCAGGTGGAATGTCGATTTTTGAGAATTGATCCTCCGCATCGGATACCTCCGGGGAAAAATCTTACCCCTCCCCAAGGTATGCCTATTGCTCCCCAAACTCCTCAGAACCTCTTGGGATTTTCCGGAGGAAGCCGAGCCGGAGATTGGGTACCGCCTTCCCCCAGCTTTCCCCCCCGACAGATGAATCCATCCACACCTCGTAAAGAGGAGGTTGCGGAACCAGATGCCGAACCTGCAACACCTCAGGAAGGTATCTCTAAGAAAAATGTTCCGGTTCCTCTATCTGCAAATTCCCCCCTTCGGAGCATAGATATTTACTCCGGAGAAAGGATTCCGGACCAAGAACCACAAGAACCATCTTCAAAGGTTTCACCCGGCTGTAGGGGGGAAGAGGAGATACCGATCTTTTTCGTTGGGCTTTTCCCTGGTTTCTCGTATAGCCTGTTGGGGGCGTTTTGGAGACCCGGCTCAGGGGTATTTTTTCCCTTTGGGAAAAGGCTTTGGAGCTTATTGCAGGGGTGGATAGGCAAGCTCCGGCCCATGCTGGGAAATGTCTTTCCGCTTTAGATTCCGGGCTGATCGCAGAGGCTCAGGGTTTTCCTTTTAGCCCGCTTTAAGATGGGGGCATGAGGGACTGGTGTTTTTCCACCTAGTCTAGGGAGGTAAAATGGGGCGGCAGAACAAAACAGGCAAGCAACGAGAAAAAGAATTATTAAGAAAAGATTGACATGTTTTAATCATAGGGTACTGTTCTAAAAAGGGCTTCTTGGGTAAATTGTGTCATATAGTGAAATGGCGCAAGGAGGCATTTTTCGTGCGAACCACAGCACCTTTGGATCAGATTTCCTTACTGGTCGAACAACGACACGAAAATCCTTTTGCAATTTTAGGTCCTCATGAGGTGGAAGCCGATGGCCGAAAAATGCTGGCCATCCGAGCTTATCTGCCTCATGGTACCCAGGCATGGGTCGTGGATGGCCCGCACGGGCAGGAGATTTTTCGGCCTATGCGGCGGGTCCATCCTGCGGGCCTGTTCGAGGCGTTGTGCCCCTCGAGCAATGGGAATGGGCGTGTTCACTATCAATTGTGTGTGGCCGATGCCAGTGGGAACAAGACCACCATGCATGACCCCTATCGATTCCCACCGCTATTAACAGACTATGATCTGTATCTATTGAACGAGGGGAAACATTACCGGGCTTATGAGAAGCTCGGCGCCCAGTTGAGAACCATCGACGGGGTGGATGGAGTGAATTTTGCCGTCTGGGCGCCCAACGCCGCCAGTGTGAGCGTCATTGGGGACTTTAACGGCTGGGACGGTCGTCGGCACCCGATGCGTAAACACATCCCCGCCGGGTTCTGGGAACTTTTTATTCCCGGTCTGGGGGAAGGGACGCTTTATAAGTATCAAGTCCGGTATCATGACCAGGTTTGCGACAAATCGGACCCCTTTGGATTTGCCGCCGAAGTGCCGCCGCGAACCGCCTCGAAGGTGGTCGATTTAAACCGGTATAAATGGCACGATGCGGAGTGGCTGGCCCGCCGGCCGCAAACCGACTGGTTCCGAAAGCCGTTGTCGATTTATGAGGTGCATCTGGGCAGTTGGCGTCGGCCCGGCGACGATCCGCACCGTTGGCTGAGTTATCGAGAACTGGCCCATCAGTTGGTCGAATACGTCAAACAGATGGGCTACACCCATATTGAGCTGCTGCCTGTGAGCGAGCATCCGCTTACCGCCAGTTGGGGTTACCAGACCCTGGGTTATTATGCGGTTACCAGCCGATACGGTACACCGCACGATTTCATGTATCTTGTCGATCTGTGCCATCAGAACGGCATTGGGGTAATCATTGACTGGGTGCCGGCGCATTTCCCGAAAGATGGGCATGGACTTCGCCGATTTGACGGCACTGCTTTGTACGAGCACGAAGACCCTCGGCAGGGAGAGCACAAAGACTGGGGTACGCTGATCTTCAATTACGGTCGGCATGAGGTCCGCAATTTCCTGACGGCCAACGCCCTGTTCTGGTTCGACAAGTATCATGTGGATGGCCTGCGGGTCGATGCGGTGGCTTCGATGCTCTACTTGGACTACAGCCGACGGGACGGCGAATGGATACCCAACGAATACGGCGGTCGGGAGAACCTGCAAGCGATCGCCTTTTTGCGGGAGATGAACGAACAGGTCCATCTGCAATTTCCCGGGGTGCTGACGATCGCCGAGGAATCGACGGCCTGGCCGAGCGTCTCCCGTCCCACGTATGTCGGCGGTCTTGGGTTCAGCATGAAGTGGAACATGGGCTGGATGAACGATACGCTCCGCTACATGCGTCATGATCCCATCCACCGCAAATACCACCATGACGAGTTGACCTTCAGTCTGATCTATGCGTTTCACGAGAATTTCATCCTGCCGCTCTCGCACGATGAAGTGGTACACGGCAAGGGATCGCTTTTGGACAAGATGCCGGGCGACCTGTGGCAACGGTTTGCCAACTTGCGGCTTCTGCTGAGCTACATGTGGACCCATCCGGGCAAGAAGTTGCTGTTCATGGGGGGCGACTTCGGCCAATGGAATGAATGGGATTTCGACTCCAGCCTCCAGTGGCACCTGCTGCAATGGGACACGCACCGGGGCGTCCAGAAGATGGTGGCCGATCTGAACCGCCTGCTTATCCGGGAACCCGCCCTGCACGAGGTCGATTTCGAAGGGCGGGGCTTCGAGTGGATCGACTGCCATAACTACGAAGATAGTACGTTGAGCTATATCCGGCGCGCCTTGGACCCGAATGACTTTTTAGTGGTCGCCTGCAATTTTACGCCGGTGCCGCGATTCCAACATCGTCTTGGAGTGCCGGAAGTCTGCTGGTACGAGGAAATTTTCAACTCGGACTCCATGTATTACGGCGGGAGCAACCTGGGGAATGGTCCGGGCGTCCAGGCCGAGCCGATCCCTAACCACGGTCGGCCTGCATCCATCCAAGTCATCCTGCCCCCGTTGGCCACAATCGTTTTCAAACCCCGCCGGGGATAAACCAACCCCTAGGCCGCACAAACCCCCGCACCCATGAATCGAGTTCTTTCTCTACTTACCAATCTTTTTCCGGTGTGGGTTTTGCTGGGCGGCGCGTTGGCCTTAATCCACCCTGCTTGGTTCACGTGGTTCAGCGGGCCGTGGATCACCTGGGGGTTGGCGGTGATCATGCTCGGCATGGGAATTACTCTGAGCGTGGGCGATTTCAAAGCCGTGCTGAAAACCCCCTGGTCGGTGGCTGCGGGGTTTGTCGCCCAATACGGCATCATGCCTCTGCTGGGCTGGACGATCGCCCAGTTGTTCCGACTGCCAACGCCGTTGGCCGTTGGGTTGATTTTGGTCTCCTGTTGTCCGGGCGGCACGGCCTCCAACGTCGTTACCTATCTGGCTGGGGCCAACGTGGCCTTGTCGGTGCTGATGACCATGTGTTCCACCTTTGGGGCGATCGTGATGACACCGCTACTAACCGATTGGCTGGCCGGGGCCTATGTTCCTGTGCCCGCTTGGGAAATGTTCCTCAGCACCGTACAGATTGTATTGGCGCCGTTGGTGTTGGGGCTAACGCTTCATCACCTGACGCCTCGTTTTGTGAAACTGGTGCTGCCGGCGGCGCCGCTGATTTCTGTAGCAACCATTGTGCTCATTTGCGCCAGCATCATCGGCAGTAGCGCCGATGCGCTGAAACAGTCCGGCTTCAAACTCCTGCTGGCCGTCTTTCTGCTTCACGCCGGCGGTTTTCTGTTGGGATATATTTTCGCATGGATTTTGCGGTTTAGCCGTCGGGATCGGCAAACCATCTCGATCGAAGTCGGGATGCAAAACTCTGGCCTGGGAGCGGCTCTGGCCAAGAAACATTTCCCCCAAATGCCCCTAACGGCCCTGCCGTGCGCCATCTCGGCCACTTGCCACTCCGTCCTGGGCAGCATCTTGGCCGGTCTGTGGCGACTCCTTCCAACGCCCGAAGTCGCCTGCCAGCCCAAAGAATCCCCCTCTCAGGCGGAAGAAAACTTCCTCGATGCAAAAGGTGTAACAGCCTCTAACAAAATGACTTTTCCGATCTCCATGCCCCGGTAGGGGACGCCCCCTCAATTCTTTGGCGGCTTCATTTTGTTAGAGGCAAATATATCTTGGGTACGTTGAATCGCCAGTGCGTCCGCTTGGCGTGGTACTCTTCGCCTCCTGGAATGGCGCCCCTTTTCATCCTCTTTGCAGGACGGGCAACAGCTCGTTCCAAGCAGTCCAAAGCCCCGCCACCAACATCCCTAGGGCCGAAATCCACAGAAAGAGGTCCCACAGCCGACCAGGCCGAATCCGTTCGTCGCACCGCCGATAGCGATAATACAACGCGGCCCCCGCCAACATGGGGAGCATGATCCCCTGCATCACCCCGCTGGCCAAGATGAGTTTTTCCGGACGCCGAAGCCACAAACAAAACGCCAACGCCAAACTTGGCAAAAACACACAGAAACCTTTCACCCAACGTCGGCGAGTTTTCGGATCCCGGGCGCCCACGCCGAACACCTTCACCGCATCGGTCGCCACCAGGGCGTGTCCCGCATTCGCTACAAAAAAGGTGGAATAAAGCACGGCAAAAGCGCCAAATAGAAACACCCAATGCGCCCAGGGTCCAAAGACCTTCACATAAGGCTGGCTCAGCGCATAGACCATCTGATTGCCTTCCGGATCAAGCCCTTCTCGATAGAGCACCGCCGCTCCCAGAATGTAAAAGGCAACCGTAGCAAATGTATAGATTGCCATCGAAAGAAAAGAATCCCATCGCATGACTCGCATCCAGCCTTGGGCGCGCTGGATCCAAGACGAATTCGAAGTTCGAGGCCCCGTCCATCGGGCGTAGCCCTTTTCAATGCACCAGTAAGGGTACGAAATCAATTCATTGGCGCCGACGCCGATAATGCCGAAGGCGGCCAGAGCCGTGGCGACCGCATTTTTCGGTTCGCTCCGCACTAGGGCCATCAAGGAATGGGTCAATTCCTCCCACCGAGGCGTACGACCTTTGAATCCTTCGATCAGGTCCGCCCAGCCAATAGCGTATTCGGTCCGCTGCAACGCCGCCACACAAAAAATGGTTACCCCGGTAAACGCCGCCACCAAAAAGGCCGACACATTCTGCACCAAGCCGTATCGACCCACCACTAAAAGTCCAATGGTAACCACGGTAACCAAGCCAGCCCAAACAATGTCATCCTGGGTGGGCCGATCCTGGGCTTTTGGCCGAGGCCGACCTATCGCCTGTTCCAAACAGGCCCGGATACGCTCCCGGGCCGATTGCCGTACCGTGGCATCCCGACTGGCCAAGGCCCTTTTGTCTTCCTCCGGCATCTGTTGCAAGTACTCCCAAGCTGCGGCGTCCCAGGCGATTTGTTCCTCCAAAAGGTGTTTGAAATCGCCGCTGATCGGCAGGCTGATGGCTAGCGACTGCCCCACCCCATGTACAATCCCCCCCAACTGGGCAATGCTTACGGTGAACATCACCAGCCAATACCACAGAATCCACCGAGTCCCCAGCAACCGGGGACCGGGTACCTCTTGCAAAGCATCCATGGTGGCCTGGCTGGAAGAAATTGCATACCGCCCCAATTCCACCTGCACAAACACCTTGATCACACAGCCCAGGATAATCAGCCACAACAAGCTGAACCCCGCCTGCGCCCCCGTTTTGGGGGTTAAAATCAACTCCCCAGAACCAACAATAGCCGCTGCAATAATCAACCCGGGCCCAAGCCGAGCCAATACCCCCAACACACTCCTAGGCGGGAATTCTATCTGGAAATCCGAGGGCGGGCTTTTCTCCGATGCCGCCGATAGAAGGGGGCTTTCCTGGGGGGTATTCATAGAAGCGATTCCAGGCTGGGGCTAAAGGCTCAAGGTAAAAAGAACCCTTTCTTGTCATCCCCATAAAGGCGGGGTCCAGAAAGCCTATGGACCTGCTACCCCGGTACCCAACAGCCCAAAGGAACCCAGGAAACAGGCCGCGGAAAGAAGCCTGGACTGCCGCTTGCACGGCAGTGCCAATCGGGCTTATTCCCGCCAAAAATTTAGATAGTCTTTTCACTCCGTTGAAATACTACTAATTCAATTATTTTAGTGATATATGGATTTCTTCAGAAATTTGAGAATTTACCTCATTCTTATACCTCTTTCTAACGGAGCATACCGTAAATTTGAGGAGGGGGAGGAAGATGAACAATACTCCTTCAGAGTTATAAAGATACACTAAAACGAGGGGCGTTTTGCCAAACCCTTCTCGGGAGTACTAGTTCGCTCATCTCCGCTTGGGTCATCACGTATGGGTATTGAAGGGAGCCATTTCCTGGCGGCGATCGCTCTAGGTGCCTTGGCAACAGGGGCCTACATCTTGGCTTGCCTTCGGTATCGCCAAGGGGATTTTACTTTTCTGGACGGGCTATTAGCGGTGGTCATTTGGGCAATGGCCTCCGCCATTGGGTATCCGGTGGTCTCGAAGGCCTCCAACCAAGCAAAAGGCTCCGCTTTAGACCAAACCCTCTATACCCTTCGGATGCAAATCCAAAAATATCGGATTGAGCATGGGGGGAGATCGCCCGTCCTTTTTGAAGGTACCCTCCCTCAACTCCTCGAATCTACCAACGGAGAAGGAGAACCCGGCCCCGCCGGAAAAAACCATCCCTATGGCCCATATCTACCCGCTGGAATTCCTCCGAATCCCTATACCGGAGTCAATGTTGTAACTGCCGCCTCGACGAATCCCCCAACCGCTCCCAGCGGCGTGGGAGGCTGGCTGTATCATGAACCCACAGGGCTGATATGGCCGGATTTGCCCGGGTATTTCGATTAGAACACAGCAAGTCCCCTGTCCTCGCCTAACCGGATCGAGTCTATCTTTTCCAGAAGGCCATCCAGACCGGGGTTTGGTTTTAGCCCACGTCCTCTCCGCTTCGGACCCTGCTCGTTGCTCGCCCCCGACTGCTTACCCAAAACGTTCTTCCGTTCCCGGGGACCAGACGCAGGCAAAATCCTTTCTTTCCCTAAAGTTTCCAGGAAACTTCAGCGTTCTTCCAGACCGAAGTTTTTCAACACCTGAAGATACCCAGGCGTTAGGGCGCGAATCTTTTGAGCGATCAGGGCCTTTTCGGAGGCAGTGGCTTTGGCTAACCGTCGCGCCCATCGACGCAATTTCTCTCTTCGATGCCGACGCCGTCGGAGTTCTCTTTTCCTTTCAATGATTCCCACACGAGCTCTCCTCAATCAATAGGGTGTCCTAACGTTAGTATTTAGTATTTTAGAAACCAACTCTTCCAAAACTGCCGATTCCTAGGTCGAAAGTGGATCCAGGGAATCGGATTTAAAAGCCTTTTAGTTTATCTATCTGTTTTAAGTTTCCTAGATTGCCAATTCGTTGAGTTACTGATACACCAGCCTCATCTTCTCGATAAGGCCCAAGATTTTTTCTTTTAACATGATGCGGCCCATTCGTCAATCTGGAGCCTGGGGGGAAATTCCCCTTAGCACGATCCTTAGTATTTTCATTCTGTCCCAGCCTTTGCCGCAGCGGGAAAAGATTATCAGAAGGCATTGACGTAAAAACCGCTCTTGCTTTGAGGGAGTTTTTAAGGTAGGCTCCTGCCCTCCTGGATGGAGTGTCTGAGCAGGGCGTTTTCCCATCGAATGGGGGATGAGGGGCAAACTTTTCCTACTTCTTTTTTATCTTTCCAATCTCCTTTTTTCTCTAAAGCGAGTTGGCGCTATGGATGGCAAACAATCGGTGGGTCTTTGGGGAGTGGTAGGCGTTTGTGGGGGATTGCTCCTGGCGGTTTCGGCGGGGTGTATGGGAGCACTGACCACCGCCGCCTATCTACTCCGGGGAACCGACGTACCTGCCGAGTTCAACGGCCTGAAGGGCAAAAAGGTGGTGGTGGTTTGCCAGCCGATGGTCGCCATGCAGGTACGCAATAGCACGGCAGCCCGGGATTTAGCCCGGCAGATTAGCACCCTGCTGCAACAAAATGTTTCCAAAATTCAGGTGGTTTCTTCTCAAAAAGTGGAAAATTGGATGGACCAAAACAGTTGGGATGAGTATATCGATATCGGCAAAGCCCTCCAGGCAGACATAGTCGTCGGGGTGGATTTAGAGGAATTCAATCTCTACCAAAGCCAAACCCTCTATCAAGGGAAAGCCAGCCTCACGGTCAAGGTAATCGACTGCGCAGCAGGCGGCAAAGTGGTCTTTGAACGCGCTTTGCCGCAAATCCGCTATCCACCGAATCATAGTATTCCCGCATGGGAAAAGCCGGAGGCCCAGTTCCGACGGGAGTTTATCGCCCATTTGGCCGAGTGTGTGGGGCGATATTTCTATGGCTACGACCCGTATCGGGATTTTGCCCAGGACGCTGCTGTCATGCATTAAAAGGCTGAGAGCGGGTGGGCACCCCGGACTGTGTGCCTGTATGGGGTAACATGCTCTGGCAGGCTGTAACCTTTTGTCGCGCAGTCTGTTAGAGTGTCTTGGAATCCCGTATATCTCAGACGGGGAGAAGCGGCTGGCTATCTCTCTTCTCTGATCAGCATCCTCTTCTAACAGACAGTATTCCTTGGAGCGGCGGGCCATTTTAGCTGGGCGGGTGGTATGATGCTGTTTTAGAGAAGGCGCAGACACCCGGACCGTTTTTCAGGTGCCACAAAAGAGTTGTTTCTACAGAGTCCCCCCTATCGGTTTTATCTCCATGCGGGGGGTGCTTTACAAAAAGGCGGGGGGGCAATAGCATAAAAGGGCAAAAAACGGATCAGGGTAGAACGCTTTGGCAAAACGTCAGAGTTAGAGTTATTGCGTGGTAACCCAGTCTTTCAGACTGGCTTGGATTTACCGTCTGGGAGACGGTGGTCCATCCGAGCGACTTGTCTTTCCTAAAGACCCCCAAGGAGCAATCCCAGACTTATGCTCACCGAGCGGATCGGGTTGATCGGGGCCGGGCAGATGGCCACGGCGCTGGCGTGTGGGTGGATTCGGGCGGAATTGGTCCGACCGGGCAGTCTTGTAGCCTCGGACCCCTCGGAAGAGGCGAGGAAACGATTTACCCAGGCCACTCAAGCCCCTACAATAGCCAATAATCTGGAAGTGCTTCAGCAATCCCAGGTGATTGTGCTGGCGGTGAAACCTCAACATGCGGGAAGGGTTTTAGAGGAACTCCGAGGAAAACTGACTCCCCAACACTTAGTACTTTCGATAGTGGCGGGGCTTCGATTGGAGAAGTTGCAACAGGCTTTGGGGCCGAGCATCCGGATTGTCCGGGTGATGCCCAATACCCCCTGCTTGGTGGGGTGCGGCGTCTCTGCGTATTGCCTGGGACCTGCCGCCGCCGAAGCGGATGGCCGGTTGACGGCTCGACTTTTTGGGGCGGTGGGCCAAACCTATCAGGTTCAAGAAGCCTGGATGGACGCGGTAACGGGACTTTCCGGCTCCGGGCCTGCTTTTGGATTCGTCATTTTGGAGGCATTAGCCGACGCGGGCGTCCGATTGGGATTGCCTCGGGAGGTGGCCGTCGGTTTGGCGGCCCATACCTTGTTGGGGGCTGCGCAGATGGTCATTGCCACGGGAGAACATCCGGCGGTGTTAAAAGATCGGGTGGCCAGCCCCGGCGGAACCACAATCATGGGACTTCATGCCTTGGAACGCGGCGGTCTGCGGGCGACGTTGATGGAGGCGGTGGAGGCGGCTGCCCGGCGCAGTGCGGAATTGGCCCAATGGTTCTGATCCTTACCAAGGCGTGTGTTGCTGCGGGAGAGATTTTTCCAATATCTGAAGGAGGGCAATCCGGCTTTGGAAGTCCTGGCAACGGGAAGACGTGGTTTTTCTGTTCCCAAGGGGCCGGACGGTGGGGACCATTCTTTTCTTGGTTTTAGGGAGTCCCGTGGCCTATGTCCATGTTCGAAGATACTCAGTATCGGTGGCGGGAAACCTATTTCGTGTTGTTTGACGCACGGAATCGGCCCACGTTGGAACAGGTCGAAGAGGCGTTGGAAAGCCTGCAATGTCGCTTGATCTTTCGGAACCAAGAGGCCGACGGCCGAGGCCGATTTTCCTCTATGACGGTGCTTTCGCCGGACGATTTTGCGGCCCTAGATATTTGCTACACCGCCGGCAAAGAAGTTACCGAAGAGGCGGAAGAACTTTTCCGGGAACTGGCCGGCCCGGATTGTTCTAAAGGAGACCGAGCACGTCTGGAAAAACTCCGGCGGGCTACCGCCCGATTCGAAGTCCTGCATTTTGAACAAGTTCTCGACGAGGAAGACGACGAAGACATGCTGGATCCGAGTACGTTGCTGATTGTGTTGGAATCGCTGGCCAATCTGACGGGCGGGATCGCTGTCGATCCCCAGTCCGGAACCTTTGTGTAAAACGTTGGTATCATTTTAGCCGAATGGCCAAAGGTCATCCCTTCGCAAGCAGCAGTCCCGTTCCCCCTTACCCGGCCGGGCAACCACCGGACTAGCGTTCCGGGCAACCCTCGCCTTTGCGGACGAGGCGCAGTGCGGCCTCTTGGTGCGGTCAGGAGAGGCAGAATTTCTGGATTCCCGCTAGAGCGGGAATGACAAGGGAGGTTTCCCTAGATAATTCCAGAATAGACATCCCTTCGAACGGTTAAAGTATTACTCTTTTTCCCGGCGGAAACCATATAAAGACTTTCGGAAAGGATGATCTTTTCGATGATAGCCAAAGATATTAAACCAGGCGTTATTGTCGTGTATAACGATGCCCCTTGTCTGATCGAGACGGTTTCGGTGCAGAGTCCTTCGGCCCGTGGCGCTCAGACGTTCTATAAATATAGGGCGCGTAACTTGATCACCCGGCAAAAGGTCGATATTACCCTTCGCGGCGGCGAGTCGCTGGAAGAAGCGGATTTCATCCGTCGTCCGGTCAAATACATCTATTCCGACGCCTCGCATCATCATTTTCTCGACCAGACGGATTATAACGACTACGCCCTCCCCCAGGAGGTCATCGCCGAGCAAATGCAGTATGTAACCGAAGAGTTGGAAGGCGTTCAAGCATTGATCTTTAACGGCGAGTGTGTGAGCATTCAGGTCCCTTGGACGGTAACGCTCCGGGTGGTGGAGTGTGAACCGGGCGTCCGAGGCAACTCCGCCACTTCGCGGACCAAACCCGCCAAATTGGAAACCGGTCTGATAGTGCAAGTACCGGAATATCTCGAACCGGGCGAATTGGTCAAGGTCGATACTCGAACCGGCGAGTATCTCTCCCGGGCGTAATGCCCATTTCGCCCATTCGTTGCATCCTCTGGAATCTAACTACTGCTTTCTGCTTTTACGCTCCCGGCTTGCCCATAGGGGCTGACATATCGGCCCGCCACGAGAGCGAGGCATTGATCGGGGAGGCATTGATCGGGGAGGTTTTCCCCATTTAGGTCTCGGAGAGCGTCGGGGAGGAGTTCCGGATCTGTTCGACTCGGCTTGTGGCTTCGCCGCGGGCGAAACGAGTCAAAAGTTCGTCTCCCGGCTGCAATTGGGCGGCGTCTCGCACCAGTTGCCGGTCCGCCGTCCGCCAGGTCAGGGAATATCCACGCCCAAGGACCGCCAACGGACTAAGCGATTCGATTTGGGCGGCCAAAAGCCGAATCTTTTGGCCGACTTGATCTACTCGAAATCCCAAGGCGCGTTTTAATCGGGCTTCATATTCATCTACTTTTTGAGCCAAGGTGTGCAGCCGATCCCAAGGACGGCGGAAGGCCCGGCTGGAGGCGAGGGCTTCGTACCGCACTCGCACCGCGCGGAGCCGATGTCGCAAACACCCCGCTAGCCGTTTCTGAAATCCTTGGATCTCTTGTAGCAACTCCTCTTTAGTCGGCGCAAGAAGCATGGCGGCGTGGGTCGGAGTCAATGCGCGCAGATCGGCCGCCAGATCGGCCAAGGTAACATCGATCTCATGCCCTACCCCCGTAACGATCGGCGTTTTGGAAGCGACGATGGCCCGCACCAACGTCTCTTCGTTAAAGGCCCAAAGGTCTTCCAGACTTCCTCCGCCGCGGGCCAGCACAATGCACTGGGGCGGTTCAGGAAGGCGATTCAACAGTGCGATGGCGGCGGCCATTTCTTCCGCGGCGCCTTCGCCCTGGACCCGAGCGGGCACAATCCATAACCGGCCAGTCCACCATCGGTTCCGAAGCACTTCCAGAAAGTCACGAATGGCCGCCCCGGTGGGACTCGTAATCAAAGCAATTCGGTGGACGAAACGGGGTAAACCCCGCTTTCGCTGAGGATCAAAGAGCCCTTCTCGAGCCAATTTTTCCCGCAGTTGCCGAAGGGCCAATTCTAAGGCCCCCACTCCTTTCGGATAGATTTGTTCGACGACCAACTGGTAAGCGCCTCTCGGCTCATAGACCTCAAGGCGGCCCCGGCAGATGACTTCGAAACCATCACGCAATTGGAATGCCAATCGACTCGCCGTGCTCCGCCACATTACCGCTCGGAGTTGGGCGGACTGGTCTTTTAGGTCCATGTAGTAATGCCCAGATGCCGAACGAGAAACATTCGAAATCTCTCCTTGTACCCATACCAGAGGATACGCGCTTTCTAGCAAGTCCTTGATCTCAGCGGTCAATTGGGAGACCGTCAGAATCGTTTCCGGCAAGTCGGGACCGACTGATGCTCCCATAGATGATCCCTTTTTTCGAGGTTTGGATTCACTTTGACGCTGCTTATATCCCAAACCGCTGGGCGGACGGATAGCAACAGGAACGAGACAAGAGTTAAGATCGAAACGGTCGAACCTAAGAAAAACTCTTGTTTTTCGTATGTCCTCGGCGTCGGCCTATCCCCCATAAACAAGGCAGACCTCCAACCAGGGCGGCCAAGGCGGTCAACTCTCAGAACACTCTAGCACCTCCCTTTGTTGGCCTGCTTGAGGGGTGATACCGTTCAGGATAGGATAAAGTACAGTCTAACAAACAGAACATCTTGGCCCAATCCTGTTCGCTTGGATACAACCCGCCTGGCTATTTTGCGGGAAACGCCTGCTTTTATAAAATATCTCCGAAAAAAACCTCGAAACATCGTAACATTTCATCCGAATGCAAAGGAGGCTTATTTTGGGGCGAAATTTGCCAGAATTGTCATTCCCGCGAAAGCTCTCAACCCAGGGTCCTCTGAGGCGACTACATTGTTATTCCTCCCAAGGAGAGGCTGCAAGAAGCCTAGATTGGACGATTGTGCGGCAGCGACAAGGTCTGCATTCGGCTAAAATGTTACAAAAATGCTAAAATTTTCGTCTTTTTATTCTGGCAAATAGATTATAATAAGGTTATAGTATATGTTTACGTTAGGGATAACACTTCCTGGAACATCGGACCGTTGCCATATTTTTCTGTATTGTGATCCGGAGGAGTATAGCAAATGGCAAACCTTGCAACGACGCTCAGAGAAACGATTCGTCGGATTGCTCGGCGGGAAGTGCGAGCGGAAAGTAAAAAGGCGAGGCGGGCCTTGGCCCAATACCGCAGGGAGATCGGCCAATTGAAACGCCAGCTTCAAATTGCAGAAAAACGGCTGGCCCTGTTCGAGGACTTGCAGCGTGAAGGAGGGGCGGAAAAGCAGTTTCCCCTGACAGAAACTCAACCGAAGTTCCGTTTTTCTCCCCGTTGGGTTCGATCTCAGCGGGCTCGCTTGGGGCTTTCGGCGGAAGAATATGGAAAGCTCTTAGGCGTGTCTCGGCTGACGGTGTATCACTGGGAGAAGGGAAAGAGTCGGCCTCGGGCGGCGCTGTTGGAAGCTTTGGCCGCTCTGCGAAAGATCGGCCGCCGGGAAGCCCGTGCTCGATTGGCGCTCTTGGCCAACGGAAAACCTCCTGCTTCTTCTTAAAACAACCGACGCTTTGGGGATTTATCTTCGGCTCCTCCCACACCGGCCGGCAGGGTCGGCTCGGCACTCGCGTTCAATCTACGGGGAACTTATCTACCCCTAACGTTGCTGGGAAATGATCTCTAGGATACGATACCGCCACAGGAAGGTGATTTTGTACCTCTTTGGAGGTATATTCTGAGGGTCTCTTCCCTTCCGATTGCTCAGTTCTTCCCGGTTGTGGGGGATTGGGAAGAAGCTTTGAACGAATCCTCAAAGAGTTTCGATATGAAAATAGAGAACTTGGAGAATCTTTGCGGGACATAAATTACTTCTTATTGGGGGTGCAAATTAACATCTTAGACTGGCTTCAAGAGGTGTTTCCCCTATCCAAAACCTCTCTCATAGTAAGGAATCCCAACCTATGAGTAGTACCTTGGCAAACATTCTTTTGGAAAAAGAAATCCTTTTGGAAAGCGGGACCAATGAGTTGGAGGTCCTCGTGTTTCATGTAGGGGGGTATTGCTTCGGGATCAATGTGGCCAAGGTGCGTGAAGTATTGCCCACGACATCGATTACCCATTTGCCCAAGGCGCATCCTTCGATCCGGGGAGTATTCAAACTCCGCGACCAAGTGATTCCCTGCGTTTCCCTGTTAGACTATCTGGGAATCGAGGCCGTCGGGGAGCGATCCGAATCGACGATGATCTTGACGGACCTCAACCAGCAGCAAACTGCATTTTTGGTCGATGAAGTGGAGCGAATCCATCGGCTTAGTTGGCAGAACATTTTGGCGGTGCCCAATTTAGAGGCGCTTTCCCATACGCCGGTAACGGCGCTGGCTCGTTGTGAGGATCGCCTAGTGGTGATGCTCGATTTTGAAATGATCCTCGATGAAATTACCTCTCAGTATTTTCGCACCGATGCGGTAGAAAACCCTCTGGGTTTGCCCAGGGAAACGCTCAAAATCCTTTTGGCCGAGGATTCGCCCACGGTTCGCGAAGCGATCGGCGCCACGCTTCGGAAAAGTGGGTACGTTCAACTTGAGTTTTTTGAAAATGGCATGGAAGCCTGGAAATGGTTTGAACAGCGGTTAGCCGAATCGGAACAGGTGGAGGCGTTTGCCGACCTGTTGATCTGCGACGTCGAAATGCCCCAAATGGACGGTTTCCATCTGACCAAACGAATTAAAGACCATCCCCAACTTCGCACTCTGCCGGTGCTGTTGTATTCCTCGATCATTACTCCCGACAACCGGAAAAAGGGCCAGGCCGTTGGGGCGGACGCCCAGGTCTCCAAACCCCAGTTACGCGAAGTGGTCCGATTGGCCGACGAGTTGATCGCCAAGGCCAAACAAGAACACCGTTCCACCCAGTGGCAACAAGTGGCTGCACTATCGAAAGAACTTTCCCGCGAGATGGGGTTGCCGGCGGAATCGGATCCAAGTCCTTTGGAGAAAAAAGAGTCTGCGGGTTCCCTGACAACCGGCCTCGCCGATGCAGCGGAGCAACTTCCCGATGGGCAGGCGGTTTCGCAGACCGCGGTCTCTTGCCCCCGAACAACGCCCACGGCGTCCCAACAGGAATCGACTGCTCCCTGTAAGCCGACCTGTGAGGCGACAGCCGTCCAGGTATCCCCCTCTGAGACGGCGTCTGCCCCGGGACCGAATAGTCTCACGGTTTGCGCCCCATCTACGCCAGCCAATGAGCCGATTTCCCAAACGACGCCGGAGGTGGTTTCTCCCAACGTTCCGTCTTCGGAAAATCAGGAACTGATAAAGCAAAAACTCCGCGAGGAGGAGCAGAATTCAGGGGCGAAAGTTCTCAAAGTTCTCTCTGGGGAAATTCCGCCGCCCCGAGGGGTCGATGCAAAACTCTGGAAGGTATTTACCGGAGAGCTTGGCGACTTGGCCGAGCAACTTCGCCGTCTCCTCGATCAGGTGGAATCGGGACCGCCAAGCGACGAAGTGATCACCGAGACTCTCCGAACTCTTCATACGATGAAGTCGGCCGCTATGGTCGTGCCGGTGGATCCCGTGGTGCGACTGGTCCACTTGATCGAAGGGCAGGTCATTCGCGCCAGAGACGAAGATCGAAACAGATGGCCGCAGGCTCGTCTCCACTGGTTCCTGGAGTGGGTCCAGCAGCTTCTCACCCCGGGCAATGATCCGAACCTGATCCTGGCCACTGCCGCCCGGCTAGAACAAGAGATGGCTTCCTGATCGGCAGTAACATTTTAGCCGAATGCAAAGAAGACTTATTTTTAGGGCGAAATTTACCCACGATTGTTACTGCCGCTCTAGCAGGAATCTAGGGTCCTATGAGGAGGCTACGTTGTTATTCCTCCCAAGTAGAGGCTGCAAGAAGCATAGATTGGGACCTTTTGTGGGAATGACAAATGGATTCCCAATAGGAAGCCTTCTGGCTGGGGGCCGGGCTTAGAGGGGTGCGAATTCTGGCCGGACCGAAGCGGGAATCAACCCAGCCTTAAACCCCCGGGTAAGTAATTCCTCGATCGCCTCTCGTCCGCGCTGGCCTAGGTCCAGGGTCCAATGGTTGACGTACATGCCGACAAACTGGTCGGCCTGGGAACGGGCCAAGCCACGGGAAAACCCCAACGCATATTCCAACGCCTCTTCCCGATGCTCTAGGCCGTACCGAATGCTTTCCTGAAACACCTGGGTAATTTCTGCCATCGTTTGCTGTCCCAGGTCTTTTCGGACGCCATTGACGCCCAACGGCAGCGGCAAGCCGGTCTGGTTCTGCCACCATACGCCTAGATCGACTACCAAGGACAACTTTTCCTGGGCATAGGTAAGTTGGCCTTCATGGATCAGCAGCCCGGCCTGAACGGCTTGCCCGCCATAGGAACCTTCCTGAACCGCTTGGATGATCTTGTCAAACGGAACCACCACCGGCTGAAACCGCCCGCCTAGGCACAGACGCAGGGCCAAATAGGCGGTGGTCATCAGGCCTGGCACGGCAATGGTGGCTGTCCGAAGGGTTTCTAAATCTGCGGTTTTTGGGGCGACCACGATCGGCCCGTAGCCATCGCCCACGCTGGCCCCGCAGGGGCAAAGAGCGTACCGATCCGCCGCATAGGCGTAGGCATGGACGCTCAGGGCGGTCAGTTCCAATCGACCCTCCAAGGCCCAGCGGTTCAGCGTTTCGATGTCGGCCAATTGATGCTGGAATTGATACCCTTGGGTTTCGATGCAGCCTTTAGCCAACGCATAAAACATAAACGCATCGTCGGCGTCCGGGCTATGGCCCACACGGACCAGTTTCTGGACGCCCTCATTCATCGTACCATTCATTTCCACTGGCAATTCTCCAGACGCTCCTCAGGGAACGGTTCCACGAAAACCTTTCACCCGCCCCCTACGGGCGGAAAACAGGCAATCGCGGCGCCCGGCTCGATCGGGGTGGAATCGTCGGCGTATTCTTCGTTGACGGCAAACAGGAGCAGATGCTTCCACGCCGCAAGCACGGGAATTTTACGGATCATCTCTTCGCGAAGGGTTCCGATACACGCCGTCGCCCCAACCTCCAGCCGAACCCGATCCCCGCCCACGATCTCTCGAACCTGGGCAAAAAGCCGAACTTCCACCTCCATCCGATCATCCATCGGTCCTCGACTCCCTACTCCCTACGAGCCGTCCATTCCCTGATGGGCAAGGCTGGGTCAACCGCTTCCTTACGGGCGCGGCTCGGTAGGCATTCTAATCCAACCTTCGTCCTGGCGGACGAGACGCCGTGCCTCCTTATTTGGTGGCGCCAGACACGCAGAGGACGCCCTCTTGCACTCCGAGGGATTCCACCTGCACTTGGCGACGGGTTTCTGGATGCCGGAAATCCAGGCGGATCAGAGCCACCGGATCGCCGCCCGTCTGACGCCATTCTAAGCGAATTTGATGCTGGGCCGCTAGTTGGGTCATTCGGTCGATCACCTCTTTGAGCGGCAGAGGCAACGCCCCGGCCCGCACCCGCCGAATCCGCACTGCCAACACATTTGGCTCGACCAAAGAGACTTCGCCGTGGATCGAAACCACGCAATCGACCATCCCCCTCTGCCATCGGCAATAGCCGATGATTCCGTCCGGCCCAATCTGCACCCGTGGATCGGACCAGCCTGTCGGCAAGGCGCCGGGATGGTTCTGAAGCATATCCACGGCAAACCAGCCGTTGAGATGCTCTTGGGAGAAACAGGCTTGCCATCGGCCCGGCTTCGCTAAGTCGTTACGTAGGGCCAACATACGGCGGACCATTTCGTCGCTTGACTTTTTGGCCTCGGCCTGTTCGGCCTGGGCCAGACGCCGGTACCCGGCCGGCACATGCCGCACCGCCAGCCATACACCCAATAGCACCAGCATCCCGCCTGCCGCCAGAAAACCCACCACCCAAAACAATCGCCGCACCAGTTTCCGCACCGTTTTCTCTCCGGCTCTCAGGTTTTTCGGCTGGAGGCTTTTGAGTCGAAGGGTAGCTCCGGGGGGACTTCTCCGTAGCTTGCCTGCCAATGCACGGGCAACAAATCCCCCCTATGTCTGGGGACAGCCTCCTGGGGAAATACTTCCGCCGATTTTACCCCCAACCCGTCCGCTGATCCACAGGGGAAATTTTCTTTACAAAATGCTTGACAGAAAGAAAAAAGAAAGTATTCTAACCCTTTGGAAAACTTTTCAGCTCCGTGGGATCTTTTTGGGGAAGGTTTTTTGGGGGAAAACGTCTTTCAGTACGGGGGACGTTATTCGTGCTCGTACTTCTCTTTTGTATATCTTGCCGACGTCGTGGGTAACCCGATGGGAGTGTTCCGGGGTCTTTTCTTCTGGTCTTTTCCTACAGAAAGGGCAAACCATGAGAAAGAGATGGGGAGATGGTCCTGTGGTGCTGTTGGCGGCAATCGCCTTTTGGTTGGTCAGCAACCACCCGTCCGAGGCAGGTCTGGTCGGCTACTTTAAGTTCGACGGCAACCTGCAAGATTCCTCCGGCTTGGGTAACCACGGGACATTCTACAACGGCAGCGCGAGTTATGTGGCCGATCGCAACGGGAACTCCAATTCCGCCATTCAGTTTGACGGTACCAACGACTATGTTCAGATAGGCACGGCTGGCCGGGCCAATACCAGTTTCGCCTTCGGCGGATGGATCAAAACCTCGGATACTCACGAGATTGATACGCAGCGCGACTATGGCACGGCCGGTACCAGCGGCCAAAAATACGCCTTCGGGGCAAGCTACATGGGCGGGGGTGGCAATCCGGCCGGTGCTGGCCTTTCCATCGGCACCAACGGCATTTCCGTCTATGAACATGCCGACAGCTACATGCCTCCTTTGGCCGTGTATAATGGCACGGTCGGCTCCGACTGGGTCCATGTGATGGTCGTTTATGACGGCGAGAAGCAGCCGGCCATCTACTTAAACGGCCAGCGGGTCCATACCGGACTAAAATCTCCCAAAACACCCTACAGCCCAATTCAGGTCGGCGGCGGCACCTACGGGTATCTTAATGGCGTCATGGACGAGGTCATGATCTTCAACCAGCCGCTCAATAGCGCCCAGGTTCTGGGACTGTACAACGGCACCTTATCCCCATTCAACGTGGGAATTACGGTGCTCAACCCGAGCTTTGAAGACCCGCCGTATCCGCCCAATTATCCGGGCTATGGGGACATTCCTGGTTGGATTGGCGGCGGTGGCGTCAATCCGACGGGCGACGACAACGCCCCGTTCCTCAACGGCCTGACCCCGCCTGATGGCACCCATGCTGGATTCATCCAGTGTGGGGTGGGGGGTACCGGCACGATGTCCCAGACCGTTTATGGTCTGACGCCGGGCAAAACCTACATCGTGGAATACTACCAGGATGAACGCGGGGCCAATCATGCCGGTTATGCGGTGGCTGGGCCGTCGGTCCGTCTGGGCGGCCAGACGGTGGTGCCCATGACCGAACTGATCCGTACGCCGCAGTTCCGGCGCGTCGTGAGCCGACCGTTTACCGCCGCTGGGGAGACTGCCCTGCTGGAAATCAGTAATACCGGCATCCAGGGCGATAACACCTTGCTGGTGGATAAGGTTTCGGTCCGGCAGATCGGCTATCTGGTATTCCAGGATAGCTTCGATCTGCGCAATAACCCCAGCACCCCCCATATCCCGGCGGGCAGCTTGAATATCAACACTAATTTGGCCTTCCGCCAGGCCGGTTACTATGCCGGCACGCCTTATATAGAACAGGCCGCCACCGCCCCCGGCGGAACTTACGATAGTTTCAGCCAGGTGGATTTTGCCGGAGGCACGATCGCGGGGACGAATTATTCTGCGGTCCCGGATGCTTTGGTCCTGATCGGTGGATTGGGCTATAACCTTACCATGGTGTCTCCCAACCAGAACTTCAATCTCCGCGGCATTCGGATCGACCAGATGGTCATTGAGTTTGATGTAGATCCCTACATCGGCGGTAGCGGAGAGGATGACTGGGTTGGTATCCGGTTCGGCGATAGTGAGCCGCTCCAATGGGTCCTCAACCCGGGAGGGATTGGAATGATATTCTGGAATAATGGTTATTTTGCCGCATGGGATGGCGGGACATCCGTAGGCTTTGGGCCAGCATTTACTGAGGCGGAGGGATTCCATACCATCCGAATTGAGATGGATATGTTGGAATTCAACGGTAGCCCAGCCACTATTCGGGCCTATGCCGACGGCAGCGTCTCGCCGTTTTGGAGTTATACCAGAACCAATGGATTCCAGGATAACTATATTACTCTCTTGGGGTTGGGGGTGAGTCAAAATGCCAGCATAGGCCATGCGTTTGACAACCTAATGATCTACACGGCGTCGATTCCGGAGCCTACGAGCGGGCTGCTTTTGGCCCTGGGCGGCCTTGCCTTGGCAAGCTGGGGCTTCCGCCGCCGGAAACGGAACGCCGGCTGTTAGATTGGAACGTCGTCTGTCCAGCCAGTGCCGTAACGCCCGCTTGTTAGCCGGCGAGTGTAACGTCGGCTGTTAGCCGGCGTCCTGTAGCGCCGCCTGTTTAGGCGGCCGCAGGCTCAGCCTGGACAGGCTAAATTATGTGTCCCTCAGGCTAGACAGCCTAAGGTACGTAACGCCGACTGTTAGTCGGCGATTACTCAGACTAGACAGCCTAAGGTACCTGTCGCCGTAACGCCCGCTGTTTAGCGGGCGAATTGGCTCAGCCTAAGTTACGGGTCCCTCAGCCTGGACAGGCTAAATTATGTGTCCCTCAGGCTAGACAGCCTAAGGTACGTAACGTTGACTGTTAGTCGGCGAGTAGCCGGGCCGTTGGGCACGACCCCAGGCTGATAGCCCAGGTTCCGGCGGCAATGCCTCGTACCAAGAGGCTTGTACCAAGAGGAAGGAATTTTGACGCCCCCTCGACAACACAGGCAACAATAGGAGAAAATAAAATACAAGGTTTTTTTTCGAGTACATGGGTGGGGCCTTTTCGCTCTTCCCTATCTTTTTCTTTTCTTGGCTTTTCCAAAGGAGTCGGGTATGAAGGGAGGTAGGATCGGTAGAGGGTGCTTCGAGTGGGGCTGGCCGAAGAGCCAAATGCGTTTCGCTTTCCAGCCGGGGCGATATGCCTTCACGCTAGTGGAACTCTTGGTGGTGATTGCGATTATCGGCATTTTAATTGCGCTGCTGCTGCCGGCGGTGCAGGCGGCCCGGGAGGCGGCCCGGCGGGCACAGTGCTCCAATAACCTCAAGCAGATCGGCCTAGCCCTGCACAATTATAATAGCGCCCATAACCGGTTTCCTGCCGGCAGCATGTCTCCCCGGAGGGACAACGTATGGGTTTGGGGCCATGCCTGGCATGTGGCCCTGTTGCCCTTTGCCGAGCAAAACGCCCTCTATGAAAAGTTCGACTTTAGCGGCAAGGACTACGGCGGCCACACGGGGCTAATCTATCAGACGTCTTCGGTAACCTACAACATATACAACGGCAAATTGGTGGCCGGGGTGTCGATCCCGTATTTAGCTTGCCCCTCGTCGCCGGTAACCCGGTTTGTGATGACCGGTAGCATTGTGCCTGGTTCTGCTGGGGCCATGGCGCCGGATTATACGGCCATTGCCGGCGGGGCGTATTTGAACGTGGCCACGGGCCAGCTCCATCCAACGGCCATCAATCGGGACGGCGAAACCTATCCCCACTACTCCACAGGTATTATCTGCGCCGGCGGGGTGCTGATCGGCAACCAGTGGCTGAGTTTCCGGGACATGACCGACGGGTCGTCCAATACGATGATGGTGGGCGAACAGTCCGGCTGGTGCTACACGTCGGCGGGAGAAAAAGTCTATTGCCGGAGCGATTTTGGCCATTCGTTCACCATGGGTGCTACGCCGGAGGCCCACCCGGATAACCGATGGTTCAACACCACCTGTGTGCGGTATCCGATCAACCATCGAACATGGGAATCGGTGGGCGTTGGCAGCCCCTACTACGGCTGCAATCGGCCGATCCAGTCGGCTCATCCCGGAGGCGCCCATGTGCTTTTGGGCGACGGCTCCGTGCGATTTGTGAACGAAAGCATCGACCTGCAAACACTGTTCAACTTGGCCAACCGAGACGACGGCGGCATGGTCAAGGATTTCTAAAAGGCGGTATCCGGAGGACAGCCTGATGAGAAAACTAGATTGTTTCTGGGCAATGGTAGGTGTGTGGTTGCTTGCTTATTCCGGTTGCGGCGGCGGGCAGGATGTCGGCTATGTGTCGGGCAAGGTTACGCTCGGCGGCAAGCCGCTAGGGCAAGGGGCCGTCGTCTTCCACAATCCGAGCAAAGGCATTGTGGTGGCCGCCCCGCTCGGACCGGATGGTTCCTATACGGCCAAGACGTATCAATTGGGCGGGCTGCCGCCGGGCGAATATCTGGTTTCGATCAGTCCGACCGGGGTAGGCAGTGGAGAGATGCCCCTGGTCGAAAAACCCACGCCGGGCGCCGCTTCTAGCGGCCCGGCCATTCCGCCCAAATATCTTCAGCCCACGACCAGCGGCCTGAAGACCACCATCAAATCGGGCAAGAATCCGCCGTTCGACATTAACCTTTAACCTTTCGCCCTCAAGCCCAGCCCGGTGCAACGGCCGCAATAATGCCGCTTTGTAACATTTCAGCCGAATGGTGAGGCCCCGTCTTGTCATCTCTGTGAAAACGCCCGATCCAGGCGCCCGTGAATCGGCTCCTCTGATATTTTCCCCTACGGAAGCAGACACACAGAAGCCTGGATTCCCGCCTGCGCGGGAATGACAATTTATGGATTTCCTTCTCAATCGACCTCCTTCTCAGTTGAGCTCCTTCTCAATGGAGCTCCTTCGTTCGGCTGAAATAGAACCTGCCCATTTCTTGCCGGGTGAAATTGGCCGCGGGTTGGCATTGCTAAGCGGCCTGCACGCGAACGAAGATGAAATAAGCCAAAAGGACCAGGGCTAGCAGGTACATAAGCCAGCGGACATCCCGGCCCTGACCGGCCAACAGCTTGATAATCGGATAGGCGATAAATCCCAGCGCCAGGCCGTCGGCGATCGAATAGGTCAGCGGGATGCCCAGGATGATCAGGAAGGCCGGCGCGATTTCCGCCTCGTTCGACCAATCCATGCGGGTAACGCCCCGGATCATCATGGAACCGATGACCACCAGGGCGGGGGCGGTGATCGGCGGATAACTGCCCACCAGGGCCACAATGGGGCTAAAACAGAGGGCTACCAGAAACAGGCCGGCTACGACCAGAGCCGTCAGGCCGGTGCGTCCGCCCTGGGCCACGCCGGAAGCGCTTTCCACGAAGCTGACCACCGTACTGGTACCCATAGCAGCCCCGGCCACCGTACCGATGGCATCCGAGACCAGGGCCTGCTTGATCCGGGGGATTTTGTTGTCCCGGACCAGCCCGGCCTGTTCCGTAACACCGATCAGCGTGCCGAGCGTATCGAACAGGTTCATAAAGAGGAAGATCAAGATAAAGGGCCACATGGCCCAGCTTATCGCTCGGCGGAGGTCCATTTTCAGGAAGGTGGGCGTTAGCGAAGGCGGCGTAGCCACCGGGCCTTCCGTTAAAAGCCGGCTTTTGGCCTCGGCCAGTTTTTGGAGTTTTGCCCATTCTTTTTCCCATTCTGCCGCCTGAGACTTTTGTTCGGCAGAAAGTTGTTCTGTTTTGACTTTGCCTGTTTCCAAATCCTGGACGATTTCAGGACGTGGATAAAAATGAAGTATCAGGAGAGCCAACACGGTAGCCGCCAGGATGCCCCAGACAATGGCCCCCCGAACTCGTCGGGCGTGCAGCCCCGCGGTGACCAAAAGACCAAAACCAAACACGATCAGGTCCGGAGCGGCAAATCGAGGATTCAGTTTCACTAGGGTGCCCGGATCGCCGATCACCAAAGAACCGTTCTCCAAACCGATAAAGGCGATAAAAAGCCCAATTCCCACGGCAATACCATGACGCATGGTGGGGCTAATCGCCTCCAGCAGCATCTCCCGCACTCCCAGTAGGGAAAGGATCAGAAACAGCACGCCCGAAATAAAGATTACCCCCAGGCCGATTTGCCAGGGGGTAGTTTGCGCGGGCTGAAGCTGGCCTCGGTCGATCTGGGCGGCCATGAGCGCACTGGCCGCCGGCAGCAACGAAAATACGAAAAAGAAGTTTTCGCCCATCCCGGGGGCCTGCGCTACCGGAAGCCGGGCATACAAGCCCATAATCCCCGTGGCCAAGGCGGCGGCCAAACAGGTGGCCGTCATCACCGCCCCGAAATCCAATCCCGTGTTCTGGCCGAACATCGCCCCGGAAAGTACCCCGGGCTGCACAAAAATGATATAAGCCATGGTCAGAAACGTGGTCAGCCCGGCCAAGAGTTCGGTGCGTAGATTGGTTCCGTGCTTGGAAAGTTCAAAATAGCGGTCGAACATAAGCGGGCCCTCTTGGCAAAGGAAGTTGGCCTTTAGCAGGACAGCCTTTCCGGATAAGATGGTAAGCTATGCTTGATCGTTACGGATTACAGGGAGGAGTGCAAGTACCTCCCCGGCGTAGAATTGCATTTCCACAGCCCTTCCGTTGGGTAAAATAGAAGAAAGTCGCTCTATGCCTGGGTAGGAGTCGGCGAAAACAGTACGATACGAAGACGCGGCTTTGGACGGGAGATGGTCCTGGGTACGGCCGCCGGTCTGTCGGGGAGGCTGAGTTTCGGGAATCCGTCCCTACTAGAAACACATTCGTCTCTTGCCTGCGGAGACCAGAAACCATTGCTTCCGCTCCTTAGTTTAGCAGTTTAGCGTTTAGAGATTGTCGCCTTTGAGGAATGAATCGGATGCGATCTTCAGAAGACCCTTTTTTTGAATCTTCCCATCTTTTGGACCCCGCTGTGGAAAAGGAAAGGATTTTTATCGCAGAGGTGGTTCCAGAACCGGGGCCGGCAGACCGGAAACCGGCGTGGGGGATTACCCGCCGTCAAGCGATTGTGGCCGGTCTGTTGTTTGCCGCCACTTGTTGCACGACTTTTTTGGCTGGGATGACGATGGCCCCCGAGTCGGGTCTGGTCGTCGCATACTGGGCGAAGGACGAAGGATTGCCGAGGGAGGTTTTTTGGCAATTGATGCAATCGGCGGGCAGTTACGCCTTGGCGGTGATGGTGATTCTGACGGCTCATGAGGCGGGCCATTTTTTGCAAGCCCGGCGCTATGGGGTGCGGGTCAGTTTGCCCTATTTTATTCCTATGCCGCTGACGCCCATCGGTACGCTGGGGGCGGTGATCGCTATGGACGCCCGAGTGCCGAACCGAAGGGTGCTTTTCGACATTGGCGTTACTGGACCTTTGGCGGGGCTTATCCCCACCTTTGTTTGTTGTCTCTGGGGGATGCAGCAGGCCCGGTATGCGTCGCCCGGCCAGGAGGCCATGATTTTCGGCGATCCGCTTCTTTTCCACTGGTTGGCCGGTTGGCTTTTAGGTCCTCGGCCCGAGGGGCATGAAATCCTGCTCAATCCGATCCTGTTTGCCGGTTGGGTAGGGTTGCTGATTACGTCGCTGAATCTTTTGCCGGTCGGTCAATTGGACGGCGGCCATGTGTTGTACGCCCTGGTGGGGCGCAAGGCTGCCCGGCGCGTAGCGCAACTCGTCTTGGCCGCCGCGACCGGACTGGTCCTTTATACCACCATCCGGTATGGAAACCCCGGCTGGATGCTCATGGTCATTTTGCTCTATCTGATTGGGCCGGGCCATCCGCCTACCTATCAAGACCATATTGGGATAGGGCCGTTTCGGAAAGTGCTCGGCTGGTTGATGCTGGCGTTTCTTTTCATCGGCCTGACGCCGATGCCGGTGATCCGGTAAAAGAGGCTTGGTTTCAGGAAGGCGACAATCCCCCCTTTCGTGGAGGCGGGCGATTTCCCGTCCACTGGTTTTCCGCTTAGGGGTTCTGTGGAGTCTGGTTAAGCACCCAACGCCTCCTGGATTGCTGGTGGGGGGATTGCAGAAACAGAGGTTTCGGGAAAAAATAGAGAAGGAAATCCGTCGATCCTGCAAGACCGAGTGCGGACAGTTCCTGTCGTCGGCTTCGGTCGGAAGGAGAGCCAACGCCCACGGGATGGGTTGCCTGGTTTGGATGTTATCGGCTCCTTGGCGGCAGAAAGGTCCCCATCATGCCTGCCGAAATCCTCCAACAGCCCACGCTGGTCCTGAACCGGAATTGGCAGCCCGTACACGTGGCCACCGTTGCGCGGGCTCTGGTCCTCCTTTGGAACCACCGGGCTATGGTCGTGGATCCGGAGGATTTCCAGACCTATACATGGGAACATTGGTCGAAGCTGCAACCCCGCGAAGGCGAAAAGTTCATCCAGGCCGTCAGCGTTCGCCTGCGAGTGCCCGAAGTGGTAACCTTGCCCCATTACGACCGGGTGCCGGATACCTACGTTACCTTCAGCCGACGGAACCTCTTCAAACGGGACCATAACACCTGCCAATACTGCGGCGCCCAGCCGGGCACCGAAGAACTGACCATCGACCATGTGATTCCGCGGTCTCAGGGCGGGGCCACCACCTGGACGAATTGCGTGGTTGCCTGTGTGGCCTGCAATAAGCGAAAAGCCGACCGCACCCCTCAACAATCCGGCATGAAACTGCGCCGCCAGCCGTTTCGACCCACCTGGCGACCGATCTACGTGTGGCGGGAACTCCACATCAAAAGTTGGTCTAAATTCTTGAGCGAAGTCTATTGGAACGTGGAACTGGAGCAATAATCACTCGGCCTGAGACTGGACATTGGAAGCAATTGTTTGCCCGAAAGGCGTTCTTTCTGGCCGGATTGTCTTTTGGGCGGGCCGCCGTATTTGCAGCCGCCGAACTCCGGCCCTTTTCAGGAACAGCAAGAGGAGGCCGCGACGATGACCCATTCCTGGGGCGGCTCAGAAAGCGTATTTCTTTCAAGGGCTTTTCCCAAAATCGGCCCAAAACCATCGGCCCCCCGGCGTTCTCTCTGGTGTGGTCGGGTGTTGAGGGGGTTCTGGCTTTTTGCGTTGCTTTGGGCGGGGTTGCCCACGGTGGGCCTAGCCCAAGGCGATTGGGAAATTACGCCCCAAAGCGCCGAGGCGCTGGAACGTGGTCTCCAATGGCTTGCCCGCCATCAAGGCCCCGAAGGCAATTGGAGTTCTGACGACCTGGGCCTGGTGAGCACCGGGGTCTTGGCTTTTTTGGCGGCTGGGCATCTGCCCGGTCGGGGGCCCTACGGCGAAACCGTGCAACGGGCCTTGGACTATGTGGTGCGAAACGGCCAACCTTCCGGCCTTCTGAATATCGCCGACCAACGGCGGGACATGTACAACCACGGCCTGTCGGCCTTCATGCTGGGGCAGGTTTATGGGATGACCGGCGATAGTCGGGTGGGTACGGTACTGGATCGCAGTTTGAAGCTGATCGCCTATACCCAGTGCTTGGACGGCGGCTGGGACTATGTGGCCCGACGCCAGCCGAACGGCCACGATTTGAGTCTGGCGGTCATGCAGGCGCTGGCCCTGCGCAGCGCGGTGGATAGCGGTCTGGAGGTTCCGCCCGAAGTGGTCGAAAAAGCCATCCGCAGCGTACGCGAACACTATACCCCTCGCGGCGTGCGCCGAGAAGCGCCGGAAGAAGAACTGAAAAAGTATCCCGGCCAATTCACCTATAGCAAAGGCGGCGGTAACGCTACCGTTGCCATGGCTGCCGCCGGCGTAGTCTGCCTCCAGGAGTTCGGCCAATACGACGATTGGCGGATTCCGAAAAGCATGGAGGTTGTGCTGCGGGCCATCCGGGAAGAGTGTAAGATGGAACGTGTACGTCGGGAACGACGGGCGCCGATGGACGCCTATACGATGTACTACGTGGCCCAAGCTCTGTACCAAGTGGGCGGCCCGGCCTGGCAGGAACATTATCCGGTTCTCCGAGACGCCGTGGTCGCCAGTCAGATCGTCGCACCGGATCGGCCCGACGATCATGGCAAATGGGTGGGCGAAACCCGTGTGGGCGGCAAACCAGGCGACCTGTACTTGACGAGCGTCTGCTGTTTTGTACTGGCCATCCCCAACCGATACTTGCCCATCCTCCAGGAGGGCCGAATCGGCAGCCTCCAGGCCCAATTCGGCGGCGATTTCAACCCCGACGCCGCCAACCCAACACCGAAAAACAAACGCCCCTTAAAGAGCCGGGGACGCTAGTCCCCGGATGATCCCAAAGGGATTCATCGACCTCATAACCCAAATCCTTCCATCCCCTTGATCGCACCATGTTTTATGCGCCTTGGTTTGTCATCGCTGGGTTAGCGGCGGCGGCCGGCCCGGTCATCATTCACCTGCTAAACCGGCAGCGGTACCGAGTCGTCGAGTGGGCGGCGATGGACTTTCTTCGCCAGGCGATCCACCGAAGCCGACGTTGGCTTCGCCTGCGGGACTTGGTGCTTTTGCTGGTGCGGTGCGGGTGCATTTTAGCGTTTGCTTTGGCCTTGGCGCAGCCGTATCGACTGGCCGCCCCCGCCGCCGCCGATCCCAATCAGCCGGTCCATGCCGTCTTTCTGCTCGACAACAGCCTCAGCATGGGCTACGAACAGTTGGGCCGAAGCCTTCTGGACGAGGCCAAGGAAAAGCTCGTCGAAGCCATTGAGCAGCTACCGCCCGGAAGCGTGATTTCGATTGTGCCGCTTTGCGGCGGTCGGCGGTTGTCCGGGCCAGCGCCGGCCTATCGCACCAAACAGGACGCCCTGGAAGCCCTCCAGACGGTAGAAGTAGTGGATCGCCAAGCTACGGCGCCCCAGGCGATCGACTTGGCCCGACAGGCCTGCGCACGAGTAGCTCAGCCGACCCTAAAGCAAATTCTCCTAGTTACCGATCATCAGGCTTTGCCTTGGCGGGTCGGTTCTTTGGAGGAGGATTTGAAACGGTTGCCTGGGGCGTTGCAGGTGCTTCGGCTTGGGCCGCAGCAACGGGAAAACGCCTGGGTGGAAACGGTGGAGGTGTTGGACGGGCTGGCCGATGTCAATGTCCCTGCTGTATTTTTGGCCAGGATTCGCTATGGAGGCCAGACGCCTCGGCGCGATGTGCAAGTAACTCTTTTGGTGGAAGGGGCGTCGGCGGCTGTGGAGCGCCTAACTCTCCTGCCAGGCCAAACCGCCGAAGTCCGATTTCCACCGTATCGGTTCTCCAAACGCGTCGAACCAGGTCAAGTGGTTTTTGCGCCGGTGGAGGTGCAGATTTCAGCGGATCGGCTCCCGATGGACGACCGCCGGGCGTTGGCTGTTCCGGTGGCCGCCGGCTTGCCTGTGGTCTTTGTCGATTCCCTGGGAAAAGCCGAAGAGCCGCGCCTGGGCCGATACGGCGAGACATATCGGCTTCGTCGGCTGCTAGCGCCTGGCGCGATGGGCCGATCTACTCAGCCGGAACTGGTCGAAGTCCGTCATGGAAACCTTTCCCAATTGGAATCGGAAGGCCGTCGGCTTTTGCAGGACGCTCGTGTGGTGGTGATGGCGGGCCTGCCAAGTCCCGGTGCGACGACGCCGCTTTTGCGGGAGTATGTCCAGCAGGGCGGCACTCTGCTGATTGCCGCCGGCGGCCAATTTGACCCCCAGGCTTGGAACCAGTCGGCTTGGCAGGACGGTTTAGGTATCCTGCCCGCTCCGCTTAAACCCCAACCGGTCGGACGAACCCCTCAGGAAACTCTAGGTCGGCTGGAACCCTTCTTCCTGGATTTCTCTAGCCTGATGGGCCACTATTTCTTCATGGAACACGAACCGGAGGAAACCCTTAAAGAACTCTACGGCCGGGTGTTCTTTTTCAAAGCCGTGGCCGTAGATGACAGCCCCCAGGTCCGTCGGCAATTGCTCGAGAACCTGTCCCAGCACTGGCAACACCAGCAGGCGGAGCTTCGGCAAATCGAGCAGGAGTTGTCCGAGCTGCGGGCCAAGTCCGTTCTTACCGACCAGGACCGCCAGCGGCGTTTGGCCCTGGATCAGCGTCGGGCGGCGATCCAACCTCATTGGCTCCTGTGGGCCGAGGCCGCCTTTGGGCCGCCGGCCGATCCGCTGCTGGGCGATCGGGCCGAATCGCCGGCCATCGCTGGCAGTACCGCATCCGGCCCCGCTTCTTCTGAGTCTCCGTCGGGGACCGCTCCCTCGGCCTTGCCCGAACCGCTTATCCAACAGATGGCCTTTACCACCCTGGCCCGATATACGAAAGATCGGCTCCCGTTTTTGGTCGAGCGGCCAATCGGCCGAGGCCGGGTGCTTTTTGTCTCTTCCGGCGTATTTCGAGATTGGAACAATATGACGGCGGAGTATGCGGTCGTAGTGTTCGATCGGATATTGCGCCGCGGGTTGGAGCACAGCATTCCCCGCCGGAACGTAAGCGCCTCGCAGAGCTTGGTGGTTCCAGTCTCGGCGGCGGAGCGATCGGCTCGGATTCTGCTGACCGATCCGGACGGACAGACCGAGACCTTGGCCGTCGAGGCCCTAGCCGCCGACCGATACGGAATCCGAATCCCTCCGCTTGACCGACGGGGCGTTTGGCGCTTGGCTGCGTACAGCCAGGAGAACCTTCCGACAGCGGTCTCAGGCGGATCCGTCCCCGGCGGATCGACTCCCGGCGTCAACCGAGCCGCTGGTACAGCGCCGGAGTCGAAACTCTGGGAGACGCCGCTTGCAATCAACGGACCTTCCGAGGAATCGGACCTCACGCCTATTTCGGACGGAGAGATTCTGGAGCGGGCGGGCGCTGTGCCGCTGGCCCTCCGACAGGCTGAGGAAACCCTTTCGGTTACCGGAGCGGCGGTTTTGCGGGAAGACTATTGGCGCTGGCTGATCGCAGCGGTGCTGGCAGGCTTACTGATCGAAGGCGTTTTGTTGGCCTGGCCCGTAGTGCGGGGAGCGAAGATAGGATGAACCTCAGCAGTCTATTAGGCCGACTGATCGGACTGGAAGACCCGGAGCGGATCGAACGGGTACGTCTTTCACTAGCCGCGCCCTGGGCCGCCGAAGGGTTGGCCTGGGTGGTGTTTGCCGCGGTAGGGGCGGCGCTGGTCGTTGTTCTTTTTTATACTAAGGCCCAGCCTGGCCGACGCCTGCTTCCCCGGCTGCTGCTGGCGGCCATGCGCACCATCGTCGTCCTACTCTTGGTGCTTATCTTGGCCGAGCCGGTCGCCACCTTCCAACTTACTAGCCGGGTCCGGCCCAACTTGTGGCTTCTTTTCGACGGCACCGACAGCATGGCCATCCCGGACATTTTGACCCAGCCGGAATGGGATCGGTTAGCGGCTGCTGTGGGCCAGCCCGAAACCGGTCCCCAAAAAGAGCCTCCCTCGGACGCCCAACCTCAGCCGGCTGGTCAAGCCCAAGTTGCCCCGACTCGGATCGCCTGGGTCAAAGCCTTCTTACGAAAAGACCAGGGCCAACTCCTGGCCCAGTTGGCCAAACGTTTTCGCCTGAAGGCCTTTTTGTTCGATCGGCTGGAAGGGGTTCGCCCCTTGGAACTTGCGCCGGAATTGCCGCTGCGGGGAGTGGAGTCGCTCGACCCGGCCCATCTGGCCGACCAACTGACCACCCAGGGACAACTGACCGCCATCGGCGCCGCCTTGGACGATTTGGCGCGCCGACAGGCAACCAGCCAATTGGCGGGGGTGGTCATTTTCAGCGATTTTAACCAGAATGCTGGTCCCTCTGCTCTGGAGGCGGCCCAACGACTAGGCGCAAAAATACACACCATTGGCGTCGGTCCAACAGCCGCCGTCGATTTGGCCTTAGACCTCCAGGCGCCGCCGCTGCTGAAAAAAGACGAACGCACCAACCTCCTGGCTACCGTGCGCCAAGAGGGCCTTGCCGGAAAAACCGTTGCCGTCCAATTTACCGCCCAACTGCTCGGCGGCGCCGGCGAACCCAAACCCGCAACACCCATCGGCGTCAAACAACTGCTGCTAGAAGGCCCGGTGCAAATGGCGGAGCTTCCATTTACGCCCACAGAAACTGGCCGATACTTGCTGCGGGCGTCCGTGGAAGTCCAACCGGGCGAAATCGTCCACCAAAATAACCAGGCCGTCCGAGAAACTAACGTTCGGGACGATTTCCTTCGAGTGCTTTTTGTCGAATATGAACCGACCTGGGAATGGCGATTCATTAAAGAAGTCTTCCATCGGGACAAACTGGTCGGCATGAAAGGATTTCGCACCTTTTTACGGTCGGCCGACCCGAAGGTTCGGCAGAGCAACCCGCTGTTCGAGCCGACCATGACCCTGCCCCGCACTGAGTTTTTCACCCACGATGTGATTATATTGGGCGATATGCCTGCCTCGGCCTTAAGCGCCGGGTTTTGCCAGATGACCAAAGAGTTTGTCGGTCAATTTGGCGGCGGTCTGGTGGTGGCGGCGGGACCACGGTTTGGGCCGGGACAGTTGGCCGGTACCCCGCTGGAAGAACTCCTGCCCGTAAAAGTCAACCCCCAGGCCCGCATCCGCCAAGCTCATCCTTTCCGGCTGCAACTGACGGCCGAGGCGGAACAATACGACTTCATGCAACTCGGCTCTAGCGCCGCCGAACACCGCAAAGCCTGGAACAACCTGGGGCCGCTGTACTGGTACCAGCCGGTCGAACGATTGCAGCCTTTGGCCACTGCCTTGGCCGTTCATCCCACCGATACCTGCATCGACGGCTCTCCGCAGCCGATCATCGCCGTCGGTAAATACCAGCGCGGCGAGGTGATCTACATCGGGTTTAACGAAACCTGGCGCCTGCGTCGTCAATACGGCGAACTCTACTACCGGCAGTTTTGGGGGCAGATGATCCATCGGTTGGCCCTGCGCCATGCCCTCGGGCAGGAGAAACGGTTTGTTGTCCGGACCGATCGGACCCAGTACAGGCCGGAAGAACAGGTGCTGGTAACGGTCGAAGCCTATGATGCAGAGTTCAAGCCGCTTTCGGCCGACAAGGTTCCCGGCGGCGCCTTGGAAGCGCAATGCCTTGCACCAGAAGAACCAGGACAGAGGACCGCTCGCATCCTGCCGGTGCGGATTGCCCAGTTACGGGAAGGCGTTTTTGAGGCCCGATTGCCGGTTTACGCCCCGGGGCGCTACCGGCTCCGGGTGAAAGACCCCCTGACAGAAACTTATGCAGAAACGACGTTTCAGGTAGAATCAATCTCTGTGGAACGCCAACAGGCGGTACGAAACCTGGCGTTACAGGAGGCCTTGGCGCAGGCAACCGGCGGCCAAACCGCCGACTTGACCGACGCCGCCCGACTTTTGGAAAACTTGCAACCTGACGACCGCCGAGAAACTTCCGTGGTGGTCGTCTCGCTGTGGGACACCTGGGCCATGTTCGGCCTGGTGGTACTGCTGCTTTTGGGTGAATGGCTCGGACGAAAATGGATCAATCTGCCGTGACGTAACACCGTCCGTCAGACGGTACATATATACTGGCCCACCTAGTGTAACCAACAGGGCTACATCATTCCTGGCCATACTGGAGGGCCAAGGACAAACCGAACTTGCCAGCTAAATGGTAAAGATTTATGACCTCGTTGGCCCCATTACATTGGCAGTTGCGGCGGTTAATGCGCAGGCGGCGTCGGCTCCGGTGGTTGGCTGGGCTTACGCCCCTGGCAACGGCCGTCTTGTGGTTTCTGGTCGTTGCTTTCTTGTTGGATTGGCTTTTGGACCTGAACCGGGCCCAGCGTTTGGTCGTCTGGTTGGTTGGGGCGGTCGGTTTGGTCTGGGCCTATCGACGCTATGGTTGGCCCTGGGTCCACGGCAAAGAATCCGAGTTGGACATTGCCTTGTGGGTGGAACGCAAAGCACGGGTCGATAGCGATGTGGTGGCCGCCTTGCAATTTGAATCGCCCGAGGCGCCTGATTGGGGGTCGGTGCAATTGGAACAAGCGGTCATTGAGCAGGCCGTCCAATTGGTCCCCCAGTTGCCTATGGACGAAGGTCTGCCCAAAAAGCCGATCCAGCGGCGAACCGTTGTACTGGCCTGCACGGCGGCCGTCGCTTTGGCAGTTTGGACCATTTGGCCGGTGTATGTGGAGACCTTTCTTGCCCGGTTCTTTCTGAGCAACCGCCATTATCCGACCCGGACCCAGATTCAGTGGGTCAAAGTCAACGGGCAGATCGTGCCGGCTGAAATGGCCGAGTGTTGGGTGATCGAAGGCCAGCCGATCCGTGTGGAAGTCCTTGCCAGCGGCCAACTGCCCGAAGAAGGCCGATTGGAACTGGCCCTCAGTTCCACCGGGGCGCGAACAAAGATACCTTTACAACCGATCTCCCCGGCGGAATCCAGTGGGCAACCGGCCCCTGGGACTCCTCCCATCCCCTCCGGCCCTCCGACAAAACAGCAACAAGAAGAGAATCCCTCGGATTCTGCTTTGTACGGAGGCGGATTGGATCGGCTTTCAGACCCAGCCTGGATGAAAATCTATCTGGGCGACGCCTGGACCGAACCGATCCTGCTGCGTCTGACGCCTCTGCCCCGGATCGAACTTGTGATGGAAGTCCAGCCGCCGGATTACGCCCTGGACGGCGATATACCTAAGGGGCGATTTCCCGGCCTGTGTCAATTGGCCGTGGTGGAGGGGTCTCAGGTACGGGTCTATATCTCTTCGGATAAACGCCTCCAGGAAGCCAGCGTCCGGATCGAAGAGAAAACGTATCCTATGCGTCTGGTGGATTCAAGCGAAGGCGTCCAAGGCGTCTCTTCTTCCCAGGAGCAACCCGACCCAGGGCGAGCAGAGGGCGGCCCAACCCAATGGTGGACCTTACCGCCGGCAGGCGCCCCGCTGGAAGCCGTTACCGCCCCCCTGCAATTTACCATCCAAGTCAAAGATGAACATGGTTTGAGTTTGGAGCATCCGGTGCAAGCCTTTTTGCGGATTTTACCCGATTTGGCGCCCCGGATCTCGGCCAACCAACGCACGCCGCGGATACTACCCACCGCCCGGCCGCGGATTCTCTACGAGGCGTCCGATGATTTCGGCGTCGCTAAGGTGAGCCTCCTCCGGCAGGTCGTCCGATCCGACGGTTCTACAGCGGAAGACGAACTGGTAGTCTATCAATTGGCCCCCGAGGAAAAGCCGACGAAGAACCGACAGGCTACAGTGCAAGTGCCGCTGGATTCGCTGGGGCTGAAACCGGGCGACCAATTGCGTCTGACGGTCCGGGCAGAAGACTACCGGGGACCTCGGCCCGGGCAGGTGGGCTTGAGCGAACCGCTTGTATTCCAGGTTACCGATTTGGCCGGCATCTTGGCCGCCATCACCGAAGCCGACCGCCAACTCGTCCAAGAATATCAGGAAATGATCGACCGCCAACTCGAAGTCGGAGGAGAAAAGCCATGAACCGATCAGGAAGGAGTCTCTGCGGGTATGGGGTGCTGGTTTTCTGCGTCTGTGCGGTGGGGCTGGTGGTTCCAACCGTCTTTGCCCAGGCATTGGACCCTGCCGGGCTAGCCCGCAAACGGCAAATCCAGGAACAATTGCGCGCCCGCGCCCGGCAAACCGTGGTCCGTCTCCTGGACGACCAACTGGCCCAGCTCGAAGATAACCAACTGGAAAAACATCCCTGGTATCAGGAAATCCGCTTTCTGCGCGGTAAGGTCGATCAACTGACCGAAAAAGAAATGGCTGACCTCATCGCCCTCCTGGATCAGATCGCCCAGCTTTCTCAGGGGCAGAAAAAAGAGGCGTTTGTGGCTGTCCGCTCGAAAAGTCGCAATGTGCTTCTAGAATTGGTCATTCAGCATCATCTGCTGTTGCAGCGGCTTCGGATTTCGGAATTGGCCGAGCAGGTGCGTCGGCTGATCGAACTGGAGACCGGGGTGTGGAAATCCTGTCGCACCTTGGCCGAGCAACCCACTGGTCAAGAGGACCTGGCCCTGGCGGCCCAGGAAAACCAGCGGGACACCCAGACCCTGTATCTTCAGATGAAGGATTTGCTTGTTAAGTTCGCCTCCTGGGGCGGGTCGGCCGGCGCCGAGGCCGACCGGGCAGTAAAACTGCTCCAGGAGCACCGGGCCGATGATCATCTGGCCGCCGTGCTGACCAAACTGGAGGCCCTGAAATTTGCCGAAGCCCAAAACCACGCCGAAACCACGATCGACATCCTTCGGAAACTCCTGGAGCGGATCGAACGGGTTCGGGGCCTGGTGGCAGAGGAGCAGTCGAACCTTCGGGAAAAGGTCCAGGAGCTTCTCGACCGCCAACAGGAACTTCGGCAGCAGACTGCCCAGAGCGATTTGGCCTCGGCCAAAGCAGAACAATTGGCCCAGGAGCAAAACGCCCTGCGACGGGAGCTCCATGAACTTCGTCGGCAACTGCCGGAGGAGTCCCCGGCGGCAAAACCGCTCCAGCAAGCCGAGCAAGCAGCCGAGGATGCAGCGGGGGAACTGTTCGAGGCCAAGCGGGAGGAAGCCCTCGCCCAGCAAGAACAGGTGCTGAAAAACTTGCAAGAGGCGGCCCGGAACTTGCCCGAATCGGCTGAGCACCCCCAGCAGGCCGCCAGCCCCGAAGACCTGGCAGAATTAGAACGGGCTTTGCAAGAGGCCAAAAAGGAATTGAATGCCTTGCAAAAAGCCCAGCAAGAGGTATCCGACCAGGCCGCCGCGGAACCAGCAAAGGCAAAATCGGCCGAAGCGGAAATCGCTCAACGGTTGGACAAGTTGGGCAAGTTGGAGCCGTTGCCGCCTCGGGTGGAGTCGGCTATTGAGCGGGCCGAACAAAAAGCCCAGGAAGCCGCCCAAACTATGGATCGGTCCACTCCAGCCGCCCAACGGCAGGCCGCCGCCGAAAAGGCCCATCAGGCCATCCAGCAGGCGCAGGCCGAAGTGGAACATGCCCTCCAGCAAGCCGACCATCAGGCTCAGACTGCCAAAGCCCAAGCCTTAGCCCAGGCCGCCCAAAACCTTCAGCAATTGGCCGAGCAGGAGCGGCAACTCGCTCAGGAAGCCCAGAAGGCGGCTCAGACGGAAGGCGCTTCCGCTGACCAGGCCAAACAGATGGCCCATGAGCAGGACCAGATCGAAGCCCAAGCTCGCCAAGCGGCCCAGCAGGCGGCTAACGTAGCACCGGAGGCAGCCAAGGCAGTTGAACAAGCCCGTCCAGACATGGAGCAGTCGGCTCAGCAATTGGCAAAGGCGAGCCAACAACCCGGAGAGGCGTCCAAACAGCCGCTTACCGAGGCAGCCCAATCCGCCCAGAAGGCAGCCGAGAAGTTAGACCAGGCAGCTAAAGAGATTCAAAAGCAAGCCGCAGAGACGGCGGCCCAACTGGCCCGGTCGGCCGAACAGGCCCGCCAGCAGGCCGCCCAGGTCCGCCAGGCGGTAGAAGATGCCCTGACCAATCGACCCAGCACCGCCGATCGGCTTGCCCGTTTGGCCCAAGCCGAGCAAAAGGTCCGCCAAGCCCAGGCCGAACAACTTCGGGCTGCTGGTCGGCCCGAGGCTGCCGAAGCCGCCCAATTGGCCGAGCGGATCCGAGACGCCCTCCGTCGGCAGGAGTCGGCCGAAAAGACAGCCCAAGCCGCCCAACAAGGCCGGGCCTCTCACTCCCAGGCAGTCGAAAAACAACAGCAGGTAGCCGAAAAGACCGCCCAACTGGCCAAACAGGCCGCCGCCCGCTCAGAAACCGCCCCAGCCAAGGACCAGCAGGAAAACGAATCGGAAAAATCCACACCGACTGAAGCCAAGTCATCCACTCCCGGCCTGGCGGAAAAACCGACTTCCGGGGAAGAAAAACCGACCGCTGGTGAATCGGAAAAATCCGCTCCGGCGGAAGGAAAACCGACCCCTGGAGAAACAGAGAAACCAAGTCCCGGCCAAACAGAAAAACCGAGTGCGGGCGAAGAGGCAAAACCCAGTCCATCCGAATCGGAAAAGGGCGGCGAAGAGTCGAAGCAAGCCCCATCCGGCGAGGAAACTCCGGCGGGAAAGGAAACTCCGGCTGGCAAAGAATCTCCGACCGGCAAAGAACCTCCGGCTGGTAAGGAGGTTCCGGGACCGGCGGCCGAGGCATTGGCCCAGGCCCATCGGGCCGCCCAAGAAGCCCTTCGCCGCCTGGCCGAACAAAAAGCCGCCGAAGCTCAAAAGGCCCAGGCCCAAACCCGGCAGGCCCTCCAAGAGGCCCTTCGGCAATTGGAACAGCAGGTCCAAGAGGCATCCAAGCAGCCAACCGGAGAGATCAATACGGAGGCTCAGAAGCGGGTAAGCCAGGCGGCCGAGGAGGCCCGCCAATTGGCCCAACCGGACGCTCCCCAAGCTGCCCAGACGCTTCAGGAGGCGGAACGCTCTTCCGAACAGGCGGCCCAGCAGGCAGCCGAAGGCCGTCAGCAGGCGGCTTCCCAGTCGCAACAGCAAACCGCCCAACAGCTTCAGGAGGCGGCCCAGCAATTGGCCGAGACCCAAAAAAAATTGGCCGCCGAGGCTGCCCGCCAATTGGCCCAGCAAGCCCTTCAGGCCGACCAATTGGCCCAGCAAGCCGTACCTGTCGATCCAGAAGCTACGGCGGCGCTTCAGCAGGCAGCTTCCGAGGCCCAACAAGGGGCGCAAGAAGCCAGCCAAATGCCAGCACAAATCCCCGGAGCAGAACAGGCCGTCAGCCAGGCCCTCCAACAAGCAGCCGCCGAACTGCAAAACGCCGAACAGAGCCTGGCCCAAATGGCGCAATCGGCCGCCCAAATGCTCAGCCCAGCCGCCCAGTCAAGTAGTCCGACCGCTCCGCCGTCGGCCAAACCGGCTCAGCAAGGTCTTAGCGGGGGCGGCTTGTCTCGGCCTGGGTCGGAGGCCCAGAATCCCAAACCGCCGGAAGCACCGTTGACCCAGCAGAGCGAACCGGGCCAACGCACTCCCAGTGGGCCGGGCCGACGCACCGGCGACATTACCACCAGCCCGGAAAAGGCATTGGAAGAGGCGCCTTGGTTTGCCCGATTGCCGCCGGAACTTCGCGCCGCTATCCGGGCGCAGGCTCAGGGTCAGCCTCCCCGCGGCTATGAAGACCGGCTGCGCCGATACTTCCAAAACCTGGAGGAGTAAACAACTTTTTTCCCTCTCGAAAGAGACATCCATTCCTTGGAACTACGGAGACTGCGTTGATGAGCACCCAAACGCCGACAGACGATGATTTGAAAGCAGTGGCCCAGTGCAAACAGACCTACGATCGGCTTCGCCAGGAGCTGGCCAAGGTCATTATTGGCCAATCGGAGGTGATCGAACAGGTGCTAGCGGCCATTTTCAGCCGGGGGCATGCTCTGCTGGAAGGAGTACCGGGACTGGCCAAGACGCTTTTGGTAAGTTCGTTGGCCGAGGCCATGCACCTGAGTTTCAAACGCATCCAATTCACGCCGGACCTGATGCCCAGCGACATCACCGGCACAGAGATCATTCAGGAAGACCCCGCCACGCGGGAACGCCGGTATAAGTTTTTGCCGGGGCCGATTTTTGCCAACATGATCCTGGCCGACGAAATCAACCGTACGCCGCCGAAAACCCAGGCGGCCATGCTCGAAGCGATGCAAGAACGGCAGGTTTCGTCGGGCGGAAAAATCTACAAATTGCCCGATCCGTTCTTTGTGCTGGCCACCCAAAACCCCCTGGAACAAGAAGGCACCTATCCGCTGCCGGAAGCCCAACTGGACCGATTTTTGCTGTACATCCGAATGGATTACCCCAGCGGCGGCGAAGAATGGGAAATTGCCCGTAAGGTTACCACCGGCCAGTTGGGCGGCATCCAGCCTGTCCTTACCGGCGAAGAGATCGTTCAGTTCCAAAAACTTTTGCTCCGAATTCCGGTGAGCGACCAGGTGCTGGGATATGCCTGGGCGCTGGTGCGGGCCAGTCGGCCAGGCGCGCCAGAAGCGCCGGAGTTTGTCAACCGCTGGGTCAATTGGGGCGCGGGGCCGCGGGGTGTATTGACCCTGGTTACCTGCGCCAAGGCCCGGGCCATGCTCCACGGCCGATACCACGCTACGATCGGTGATGTGCAGGCCCTGGTCAAACCGGCCCTTCGGCACCGGATCGCCGGCAACTATGCGGCCCAGGCTAACGAACTGACCAGCGATCGGCTGATCGACATGCTCCTGGAAGCCGTGCCGGCCGACCGAAAATACGAACGCCCAGCAGCGTAACCCCTCGATGAACGGCGGCATTTCAGACGCAAGGAGGAGGACGCCCAGGCGGATGCAGAATAAGCCTTCGTTTCAAGCGGACGAAATGTTGCTGCATTACCCCTAGACGCCGAAGTCCTGGGCTGCTTCCACGGAAGGCGATTTGCGAGGAAGGGGAGAATCTATCTCGGGGCCTCCAGCGATTTCGTTAGACTTCTCGAGGAGGTGGTGTTGGACAGGGTACCGTGCGGAGGAATCGGCCCCCGCTCTCATACCAGCCTTCCTTGGTAAACCGACACCAATGGATGTCCAACAAAAAAGCAGTCCATTGGCCAGCAGCAGTCTCGAAAGAGGCGATCATTCGCCGATCAGTCAAGGGTTTCACATGATAGAAACCCAACCCGGCCTCTGAAATATGTCGGCCGACAACCACGATCGATTCCTCGGTGGGGGTGATTCCATCATCGGCCACTCGGATCAGCCGAACCAGATAGGGAAACGGATACCGTTGATGGGACCGACGTTCCGGCAATCGACCGGCGGGAAAGAGTTTGCTTACCAAAGAAGCGACTCGAGCCATGATCTCCGGATCGGAAGGATGGTTTTCCAACGCATATTCCACTGGTGCTCGGAAAGCCAAGGTATTCATGAACACCTCCCCGAAAAGGAACGAAATTAGATGTCGCCCATGATTTCAGGCCGAAGGGCCTTTCGTAGCTGAAAGAGACAAAAGCGGAGAAATGCGACCTCGTTTCGCCTGTTCTCTGTTTCTCCCTTGTTCTCTCTCTACTGGCCGAGGCGCAATGGAGCCTTTTCCACCCGAAAGAGGGGGCTCCACGGGAAAATTGGAAATAGGCCCAACCCCCACACAACCCCTCTGGAAAAGATACCGGGGTAAAGAAAAGCCCTGTGGGTGTCCGGGGCAATTGATCTTCTCAAAATGCCATTTCAATTCTACGTTATAGAAAGCCCTAGGCCAAACTCCTAGGAAGTAAAAGGTAATAGGAACGGAAGGCTTGCCTGCTAAGCTCGGTGTTTTAGTTTCCTTTGCACCGTAGCGTTGCAAAGAATCTGCTTCTAAAGAGGGGGTGCGCTCATTCCCCCCCTAAATCGAAGGACTCCTCTTTTGAGGGGATTCGGAAGAAGAGGTCATGGAAATTTGGGAAAGATAAGAAAAGTAAATAAAACAGGAAAAAGAAGTGGACATTAGGAAGTGCTCCTGGACTCAGCGACAGGAAGGCCGTTTCCAATGGCATCTATTGTCTGAGTGGGAATCGGTGCTTTTGGGAAGCCTAGAGCGGCCGATCGACCGATGGCGCCGGCTATACCAAGTGGAATGCGTAAAGGAAGGCTCGCATCGGGCGGTGTATCGGGTGGAAACGCCGCAGGGCGTTTTCTATGCGAAACATTATCGGTCCCCCCGATGGACGGACCTATGGCGAAATCTATTCCGGGGTTGCCCGGCTCGACGGGAGTTTGAGACCTTGCTGGCGCTAGCCCAACGAGGAATTCCCACACTTCGGCCTATCGCCTGGGGGAGGCCGGGCGGTTGGCGGGGATTGGGGGATAGTCTGCTCCTGACCGAGGCCCTTCCCAACGCGATGGCTCTCGATCAATTTTTTCAGCAATGGTTGGCCCAAGCAGACCAACCTCGTCTTCTTCGCATCCTTTTAGAAGAGTTGGCGCATTTTCTGGCCAAGTGTCATCAGGCGGGGGTGCTACATCAGGATTTGCACACCGGCAATCTCTTTGTCGAAGTGGAAGAAAACTTCTGTCAGCCGGAGACGTTCCGGCCGGGATTGGTCCACTTTTTCCTTATCGACGTACAGGCGGTTCGGCTGCAAGGGGCGCTGGATCGCCAGCGCAGTTTGCAGAACCTTTCCTTGCTGGCCGGGGCGTGGCGAGAAAGGACCACCCCGGCCCAACGATGGCGGTTTTGGAAAAGGTATTGCGAGTGTCGGCCGGAAGTATCCTTTGATCTACGGAGGGATGCGGAACGGCTGGATCGGCTTGGATGGGAACATCGTCTGCGGATTTGCCGACGCCGAGATCGCCGCTGTTTGGCGACCAATCGGGACTTTATCGCCCTGAAAACCGCTGGGGGAAAAATCTACGCCTTGGCCGACCAAAATCCGGACCAGCTCCGCCTATGGGCCTTGGCGCCCGAGGTTTTGGTGGACCAATTCCTGCATCGGGCCATGAAGCTGGGCCATCGCAGTCTGGTGGTGGAGGCGGATTGGCCTTTAGACTCCGAATCCTTTGTGGTGGCCTCCGAGGGCCCGACGCCCCAGAACCACAATCGCCGAAGGGTTACGGTGCCTCCGCCTCATTTTTCGATCGGTTCCTACTCGACGGCTTCAGAGGAATTCCTTACATCTTCAGAACACGAGAGGGTTTTAAGGACGCCAAATTTAGACGCCTCCGAGATGGGGGCAGCCGGGGAAACGGCTTCCATTTTTGCTCTCTCCCCCGGACTGCTCCGCAGTCCCGCGGCGGGCAAAGAAGAGAAAGAAGAAGTCGTCTCCTCTGTCGGCCATGTTGGCGATAGGACGGCTTCTTCCGCGGCGGAGAAAGCCGACTTGGTTCCAACACCGGAAGTAGGCCCACCCGGTGAACACAACGAACCAGCGTCCTTTCCTGTGGTGCTGAAACGCTTTCGAGAGCGGGTGGGTTGGGCGGGCTGCTGGAAGCTTTTCCGAACGAGCCGAGCAAAAAAGGCATGGCGGGCGGGCCACGCTTTGCTCCAACGGGGGATTGCCACTCCCCGACCGATCGCCTTTTGTGAACCCCGTTTCCGTGGAAGCCCCTACTACACGTATTTAGTTACGGAGTGGATTTCTGAAGCTCAAAATCTCCATCTTTGGGGTTGGCAACTCGCCCAACTGCCTCCCAAAGAACGCCATCGACTTGCCGCCCGGTGTGCGGAAAGTTTAGGCCGGTTGGTCGGCAGACTCCATGCCTTTCAGATCAGTCATGGCGATCTGAAAATGAGCAACATCTTGGTCGCTCCCCGATCGGGCCAACTTGGCGTCTGGCTTCTGGATGTAGAAGGGGTCCGGATCGGACGCCGCAACAGTCGAAGGTATCTGAAGGATTTGGGTCGATTGGCCGTCGGGCTGCAAGCCCATCCTTGGGTCTCTCCGACGATCCTATGCCGGTTTCTGCGGGCCTATGTGCGACAATTCCCCCCACAGACCAGCCCCGATTGGAAGACCCTGTGGCGGAAGATCCGAATGGAATTCGATCGCCAGGTGAACACGAAGAAGGGGCCAGGACGTATCCTTCTATAGGGACCTGGTTGGTTTGCTCCTCGCCCGTTTTGTCCCCGCCAAAAAAGGGAAGCATTCCGCTGCAGGGAGGAATCTTTTATTGCTGCGCAGGCGGCTTTAACACAGTCTGTTAGACTGGGTTGGTTGTACCGTCTGACAGACGGTGCTGTATTACCGTCTAACAGACGTCGTTACCGTCTGACAGACGGCGTTCCATACAAGTCGGCTTGGCGGCGGCGGTTGAGTCGCGGGGAGGACCAGAGAGTAAAAAAGAGCAATCCTATTGACAGAAATAGCAGAATGCGTATCTTACAGGGAGTCTTTCAGGAAAAGGAGGCGAGTGAAAGAGGATGTTTGGATCACCACCCGTTCGGTTTCTTTTCCGGCCTTCTGTTGGTCGGGCTGGCGGATTGGCGCCCCAAAGGACCAGAGCCTCCTACCGAAACAAGAAAGGAGACCTACAGATGAAAAAGCTTATCGTAGGATTGTTGGTCATCGGAGGGGGCGTACTTGTATGTCCCGCCTATGCCCAAGTGGGCGTAAAGAAAACCCCTGATCAACGGGTCGAAAAGCTCCTCCAGGAAGCGGAACTGAAATACAAAGTGGACGAGGACGGAGATTTCATGCTCGGAAACCGGTTGGAAGGAGAGAGGACTCAGCTTGCCTGGATTTTGTCCAACACCTCTCAACTAGGCTCGTTGGAAATCCGGCAGATTTGGTCGATCGGCTATCGGTCGAAAGAGCCGATCCCGCCGAAGATTGCCGCTCGACTCCTAGAACAAAACGGCCAAGTCAAACTCGGCGCCTGGCAGATTCGTAAGATGGGCGAGAACTATGTGGCCGTCTTCTCTGCCCAAATCGCCGCCAACACCGACGTAAAGACCTTACTCTTGGCTCTGCAAGCTGTTACCAGCACCGCCGACGAGATGGAGAAAGAGCTTACCGACAAGGACGATTTCTAAACACGAAGGCCCTTGACAAAAGGGCCGGGAAAGAAGAAGCGAAGAAATCGGGCGAACCCTCGGCGCAGATTTTGCGCCCGGAGACGGCTATCGGCCGGTCCTGGGAAAGAGCGTTCCCGGGGCCTCTTTCCCGCGGTACGCTCGGCAAACCTGCGCGGATAGCACTTCAGCCGAATGAAGGGCCTTTTCTTGCCATCCCCGGGCAAGCTCTCGATCCAGTTATGTCATCCCGCTGAAAGCGTCCGATCCAGGTAAAAAACTGTTTCGCCATATGGATTTCCGCTGCTGCCGGAACAAGCCTGGACTACCGCTTGCCTGGCAGTGTCAACGGTTGGCCCTTCTTACCATTATGGCCATTCCTACCAATAGGTATCCCCTTCACTCGGCTGAAGTTTTCTGTGTGCGGGGAAGAGGTCCCCGAACAGTTCAAGGCGAGGAAGGGCCGCTGCTTGGAGATTTCCCTTGGGCGGCTGCCCGAAGAATCCGGTCGATCAATCCTCCGGGGGCGATGGCCGCTCGAATGTCCTGGCCTGCCAAAGCAAGCGGATACGTCCAGATCACCATGTGATCGTAGTAATCATGGCCGTGGGTCGTGGCACCCGTCAGGGAGTTAATTCCGCACGGGTGCGACCAGGGCATCGCATGCGGGCCGCGGAAGAGGGTATCGAGCATGGTCTGGGCCGCCTTTTCGCCTTCCTGACGCCGGCCGTGATACATAAAGACCATAGCGGCCGTGGCGTTGCACTGGATGAAGATGTCGCGAGACCATATCCGATCGCCGCCCGGACCGCCTTCGATGCAGGGCTTGCCGTCCGCAAAAACAGCGTCCACCATGCCGAATCGCGAAGCCGGTATGTTCAACCGGGCGATGCTGTCCAGCGATTTCTGAATCCGGTCCTGGGGCAGCGGGTCTTCCAAGCCTAAAACACGCGTACACCAGACGCTGTGAAGTTGGGCGGCCAGAGAGGAGTCATTACGTCGGCCGGTAGCTGGGTCGTTGTAGGTCCGGTAGAAGCTGCCGGTCCATAGCTTTTCCTCGTAACTTTTTTGGCCCTGTTGGAGCACCTTTCGCCACCGGGCAGCCTGGGCTTGGTCGCCTACTAGTTCTGCCATCTTGATGCCGCAGATCAAGGAGGCCAACCCTTTGCCGGCGGTGTAACTGCTGGCGCCGTAGAAAGGCCAATTGTCCATAGGATTGTTCGCGGGCCAATATTCTCCTTCGACTGTATGGGGATGATCTTCGACCAGTCCATCCCCATCCCGATCCAGCCAGAGCATAAAATTCAGACTATCACGGGCAGAGGGCCAAAAATCTTTCAAAAACGCCTCGTCGCCAGTGCGGAGATAGTAGCGGTAAATGATCTGGGGGTATTCCCCGGCCCCGGCGGTATGTTGGCAATGGTACCGGGGGTCCCGGATGGCAAACCCTATCCCGAAGCAATGCGGCGGCTGGCCGTCCCGAAGCTGGAAATAACGAAGGGCCTTCAAGGTGGTCCGTTCCAGTTCCGGGAAGAAGAACAACGTAGGCCAATGGCCGAAGAATCGGCAAGGCATCGTCTCTATGAGCGAACACGTGGCGAAACTTTCGCTCACCAAGAAAAGCCCCTCCTGGTCCCACCAGTCATCTGCCCGGGTTCGGGCCAGCCAAACCGAATTTTTCGTCAAGGTAGATAATACGTTGACCAGTGCCTCTTTGAGCCAGTCGGGCAGTTCCGCTCCGTAGATCACCTCCTGCCAGGCCAATACTCGTCGGAGCCATTGCTCGTGGCGCTGAACGGCTGCGGCGGCCACGGCCTTGGCGTCGGCGAACCGCTCGGCGTATTGATGTTTTTCTACCCGGCTTACTTCCCGGAGAAACGGCTGATGCCAGGCAAGGATGAAGCGAACCACGGCGGCCTCAGCAGGTTTTAGCTCGAAATGGGCCTCTGCCTGCGCCCCAGAAGCAGCCGCCTCCGCTGATCCCTTCTCCACCGCCAATGCATACGTACTCACTACCCACGAGGGCAACCGATCCACCGGGGGATGACGCACCTGGATACCTGCCCAGCCGGGACCAGGGGAAAACTGTTCGCCCTGGCCCTGAGGAAACCCACCTGGAGAAAAGATCACACTGCCTTTTTGAGGCTCGTTGCCCAGATTGGTTATCCGCACCAGGAAAACGGCCGCCGGTACATTGCTCTCATTGGCATCGCCCGGCAAAAACGGGCTGTAAGCCCGAATCTCTACCCGAAGAGGCTCTGCCAGTTCAAAGCGAACATCCGCCACCGGAAAATGCCCGAAATAGTGGACTGTTTTTGCATCGCCTTGGCCGTCTTTAGGCGTAGCCAACGTCAGGCGGCGATCGCCAAGCTTCAAGTAAAAACACGGCTGACCGAGCACCAGGGGAAGAGGGAGTCGATTGAAAATCGAACATTTCCCCAACCGGCCGTCCGGGTCCAGACATAAATACCCTGTTCCCAGGCCGCCCAAGGGCATCCCGCCCTGTTCCAGCTTCGGACCATAAACCGTACCAGGCACCGGAATGCTCAACCCCTCCACCCGAACCGTTTGCAACCGCTGAGGATCTGCCGAGGCATCGAACCATGCCGGAGGCACTCCGCCGGGAAGAAACAACATCGCTGCCAACAACATCGTCTGCATCATCGTCGTCTCCTTTCCTACATGTCCACTAGAACCTCTGAACTGTTTTTAATCTGATGGGTTGCGAAGGCCGACACAACTCGGCCCCGGCCGGCGAAACCAGTTGAGTTCTCGCCTCCCACTTCTCCCGGTAGCGTACACGCCAGAGGCCCCTCGTATGCAACGGGAAATGGGCGAAGCCCCCGTCGGGCGTACCTACAATGGTCTGGAAATCATCCATAATGGCGGTGTTGACCCATGCCTCAATGGTAAGCGCCGACCAGCCAGAGCCGCCCCAGGTACCCGGCAATTGAACATAGCCGCACCCATCAAAGCTGGCCGCGTTGCCCCCATCGGGCCTCCCGCAGCGCCGAGCGTAACACCGCCAGTGTACGTCCCGTCCTTGGTAAGGAACCAGTCAATCTATTCACTATTTCAGCCCAATGCAGGAGGATCTCTTCTTCTCATCCCCATGGATGTGGTCTTGTATTTCCGCCTCTTCCTACCGTCGCATAGCCCAGCTAAGCAAACGCTATAGCCGGACGAAGGTACCTTCCTTGCCTGTTAGGGACCCGCCTTATCCTTGCTTCCCCCAATTTTTTCCTCTTCCTATCCTTATGGCGCCAGGGGAGAGGGAATAAATAGACCCACTCCATTCGGCTGAAATGTTTCCTGGGAAATAGGGATCACCGGAAATCGTTTACATTATGCATTGTCGATACCTTTTCTATCGTACTTACCTTCCCATGGCGTTGTCAAGCATGTGGAAAAAATTTTTGGGGAATAAGGGAAACAACATGGGGGCAGCACGCTCCCATTTAAGGGGTCCAAAGAGAAAGAGCGAGATGAGGAACCAAGGGGGCCAAACAATCCTCTGGGTGGGATGGCTAGGGCCGCAATGAGAAAAAGAAAAAAGTGCGATGAGGAACTTTCAGAAAAAACTTTGGTAACATTTTAGCCGAATGCAAAGAAGGCTTATTTTAAGGCGAAATTTGCCAGAATGGTCATTCCCGCTCTAGCGGGAATCCAGGGTCCTATGAGGCGGCTACGTTGTTATTCCTCCCAAGGAGAGGCTGCAAGAAGCCTAGATGGGGCGCTTGCGCGGCAGTGACACGGTACTGCATTCGGCTAAAATGTTACAAACTTTGCTAACCTATTGAACCATCACGAGTTACGACGGTTTCAAAAGGAAGCGTTTAGAAAGGGAGTAACATTCCAGCCGAATGGAGTGGGACTGTTTTTCTTCCCCTCTCCCTTGGTCGTCGAGAGGGTTAGGGTGAAGGGGAACAAGTGGGCAGCACAAAGAAGCCTGGATTCCCGCCTCCGCGGGAATGACAATAAAAGCCCCCTCCCCCGCCCTCGGCTTTGCTGAGGCCGACCTCTCGACAGCCAGGGCAGCGGCGGCTTACTTCACTTGGCTGAAGTATTACGATTATTTTTCCAGGGCTTGGCGGAGGTCGGCGATCAGGTCTTCCGGCTCCTCGATGCCGCAAGATAGCCGGATCATGTTGTCGTAGATGCCCACCGCCCGGCGCTCGGCGGGGGTAAAATCATGGTAGCTCATGATGATGGGCTGTTCGACCAGGGATTCCACGCCGCCGAAACTGGGGCCGATCCGGGGCAGCCGAAGGGCATCGACAACCCGGGCCGTCTGCTGGGCGTCGGCGTCTTTGACCAAAAAAGTAACCAAGCCGCCAAAGCCTCGCATCGTGCGCCGGGCCACTTCGTAATACGGATGGCTCGGAAGGCCCGGATAATAGACCCGTTCGATCCGGGGATGCTCGGCCAGGAATTGGGCCACGGCCAGGCCGTTCTGGTTGTGCCGCTCCATCCGAAGGGCAAAAGTTTTCAGCCCCCGGAGCAATAGATACATGCTGAGCGGCCCGCTGATCGTGCCGATCACGCCCCGAAGTTTTCGCACCGGCTCCAGGGCTTCGGTCCGACCGACGATCACCCCGCCCAACATGTCATTATGCCCAGCCAGGTATTTGGTGCAGGAATGGATCACATAATCCACCCCCCACTCCAAAGGCCGAAGGTTGTACGGAGTGGCCAACGTGGCGTCGATGGCCGTTTCAATGCCCCGGCGACGCCCAATGGCCGCAAACCGCTCCAAATCCACCACGCTCATGTGCGGATTGGTGGGCGATTCGCTCAACAGGAGTTTGGTTCGCGGCGTGATGACGGCCTCCATCTTCTGGTAGTCGCAGGCCGGCACCAGATGCGTTACCACACCGAATCGGCCCAATACCTTCACGCAAAACTCCCGGGTGCGATGATAGCACTCATCAAAAAGCACGATTTCGTCGCCGGCCTGCAACTTGGCCAATAGAAAGGTAGCAACGGCGGCCATGCCGGCGCCGAACAGGATGGCCGACTGGCCTCCCTCCAACGCCGCCAACTTCCGTTCGACGACCTTTTCCATTGGGTTCCCATACCGGCCATATTCTTCTCGAGGAATCTTTTTGTCCAGGTATTCCAGGACGGCCTGGGTATTTTCGAAGGTATAGGTGGCCGTACAGAAGATGGGATCGGTCATGGAGTTGCCGGGCTTTTGGCGTGCCTCGCCCGCATGGACCGCTAATGTGGAAAAACCCTGGGCCTTTGCATTCCCAGGGGAACTGCTTTTTTCAGAACTCATCCGTGGGATCCCTCAGCAAGAAGCATCGGATGGATAGGGGCGCTCATGACCTATCGGCTGGAACCGAGCTTAGGATAGCTTCCCAGACCAAAACGGCTATAATCGTTTTATTCTACTTGCCATACCGCCGGAGACAAGTTCCACCTATTGGATCCGCCCGGCATTTCCCGCCCAGGTAGAGAGGATTCTCGATATGCTTTTCCCGTTTCCCATTTCGAAAGTCTTTTTCCCTTTGAATGAGCCGAACTCGTGATTCTGTTCGCCCAGTGTTTCTAATCCATCGGAGATGCCCCTATCCAGAAAGGAACGAAGGATGAACGAAGCAAGCCATCCGAATCGGCGGACGTTTTTAAGACTTTCCGGAACGGCTCTAGGCGTTTCCGCGCTGGCCGGCGTAAGCGTCCCCCATGTCCATGCAGCCGAGTCGGCCCGGCTGCGGTTGGGTCTGGTCGGGTGCGGTGGTCGGGGGACCGGGGCGGCAACCAATGCCCTGGCCCCAGAATGCAATAAAGATGTCGTACTTTGGGCCATGGCCGACCTGTTCCCCCAACATCTAGAGGCCTCGCTGAAAAACCTGACCGGCATGTTTAAAGACCGCGTTCAGGCGCCGCCGGAGCGGCGGTTTACCGGATTCGAGGGTTACCGGGGAGTGGTCGAAAACTGCGACGTGGTGCTGGTCTGCACGCCGCCCCGGTTCACCGCCAAGATTGCCCTGGAGGCGGTCCGGGCCAAACGCCATGTGTTTTTTGAAATCACCGGCGCCGTCGATGTACCTAATGTGCAGATGATCCTGGAGGCGGATGAACTATCCCGCAAAAACGGCACGAGTTTGCTGGACGGCCATGTGTATCGGGCGCATCTGGCCCGCCGGGAGGCCGTCCGACGGATGCTCGACGGCCAGATCGGTCAGATCACGTCGATTCAGTGCGACTACATGCGCGGCTGGTATCGGCCCCTGCCCCACAAACCAGAGTGGAGCGAACTGGAATACCAGATCAGGAACTGGAATTGGTTCAACTGGCTCAACGGCGGCCATGTGGGCAACACACTCAGCCACAATCTGGATTCGGCCCTCTGGGCTTTGGGCGACCAGGTGCTGCCGGAGTCGGCCTATGGCGTGGGCGGCCGAAGCACCCATATCCACCCAAACCGAGGCACTTCCTACGATCACGAGGCCGTCGTCTATGAATTCCCCAACGGACTCATGCTCTACGGCTTCATTCGGAACGCCGACGGCTGCTTCAACTCCAACCGGGACATCTATCATGGGACCAAAGGCCGATGCTACTTCCGAGCCTTCTCTCCGCCGCAGATAACGGATCTAAAAGGCGATGTGGTTTGGCGGGCCGACGAGGCGTTGGCCCAGAAGTCGGCCTATGAACAGGAGCAGATCGAACTGCTGGAGTCGGTTCGCACGGGCAAGCCGATCCATCGGGGAAAGATCCTGGCCGACTGCGCCATGATGTGCGTGTTGGGCCAATTAGCTGTTTTCACTGGCCAGCGGGTAACCTGGAAAGAGGCGGTCGATTCCAAGTTCGCTTTCCTGCCGCTAGGCGAGATCTCCTGGCAGACCGAACCGCCCGTAAAACCCGGCCCTGACGGCCTCTATTCGGTCCCTACGCCGGGTGTTACTACGCTCAGCACCCCGCTGGCCGGCGGCGCGGCTCGACAACCCGGCCTTTGGAATGCATAATAATAAAATGAGTGGATTGCCCGCCCCTTTCCGTGGGAAAACCTTCGGCGGCGCCAACTTGTGGAGATACCTCTGGTCCCTTGTAGGGAGAGGGCAAAACTGCACCCCTCCAATCGGCTAACATGTTCCTAGAATATAAACATATATTCCGTAGAGGACACGCCCCTCTGTTTCTTCTTATTTTATTGGTATTGTTTAAGGAGACCCCACGATGAGGTATTCGGCCACAAGGCAAGATTCGAGCAAACGAGCTACGCTGTCCCTTGCGGCGACTGGTGGGGCCAATGGCCCTGGTTGCCCAGCGATCGACTCCGCCGCCGGTTTGGGGGCGTGGGATCGGCGGCAATTTTTGGCCGGGGCCGGGGCATCGGCCATCCTGCTGGCTAAACCTCAGTGGGTCCGTGGCGCCGAAGCCGCCTCGACCATCACCCTGGGGCTAATCGGCTGCGGAGGCCGGGGCAACTGGATCGCCGATCTTTTCAAACAGCACGGCGGATACCGCTTTGTCGCCGTGGCCGACTATTTCCCCGACCGGGCCGTCAACACCGGTAAACGACTCGGTCTGCCAGAAGACAAATGCTTTAGCACCCTGTCCGGGTACAAGCGGGTCTTGGACGCCAAACCGGACGCCGTGGTGATCGAAAGTCCCCCGTATTTCCATCCCGATCAGACCTGGGACGCGGTAGAGGCTGGTTGCCATGCCTTTGTGGCCAAGCCGATCGCCGTGGATACGCCCGGCTGCAAACGGTTTTTAGAAGCAGGTCGGCGGGGCACGGAAAAAAAGCGGTGCGTGCTGGTGGATTTCCAAACCCGGGCCAATGAACTCTATCAGGAATGCGTCCGTCGGGTCCGGCAGGGCGACATCGGTCCGATCGTCTCCGCGGAAGCGGTCTATTACACTGGCGGTACGTGGGGCGGCCAAGCAGACCTGAAAGACCCGGAAACGCGAATGCGGGTGTGGGGTCGGGATCGCATCCTCTCCGGCGACATCATCACCGAACAAAACATCCATACCTTAGATGTCGCCACCTGGTTTTTAGACCATGACCCGATCCGGGCCTACGGCGCCTGCACCAAACGAGGCCGACAAGACCCGGCCGCCGCCTCCGATCTGATTTGCCATGACGCCTTTACTTGCGTCTTTGTGTTTCCGGAGGACATTCCGCTCAGTTTTGCGTCCAAGCAATATGGGACCGGCGTTGAAGACATTGGCTGCTGGGTCTTTGGGCCCAAAGGCACGGCGGAGACCCACTACTTCGGCCAAGTACTCATCCGAGGCGAGAAGTCGTACAAAGGCGGCAAATTGGGCAACCTTTACACGGACGGAGCCGTGGCCAATATCGCTGCCTTCCACCGGGCCATCACCCAAGGCGACTTCAGTAATCCGACCGTAGCGCCCAGCGTGCGCAGCAACCTGACCACCATCCTGGGCCGAACCGCCGCCTATCGTCGGGCCGAAGTCTCCTGGGAAGAAATGCTCCGGGCCGACGAAAAACTGGAATTCCCCCTTCAAAGTTTGAAGTCTTAGTTTGAAGTCTTAATCCGAACTGGTCCGCCCCCTATGTTCCCATGGTAACCGATTGCAATAGTTCTCGAGAAAAAATTGCGGATTAGCTAGGTCTCTCCTATGACGCAGAGCATTTTGTCCCGATATTTGGATCCGGAAGTGCTGAGCCGGATGGCCAAGCGGCGATTGCAGCCGCGCGGCTTGGTGCTGGGCAATTTGGCCGGGGCGCATAAGTCGCCGCTTTCCGGGTTTGCCGTGGAGTTTGCAGGTCATCGGGAGTACGTCTGGGGCGACGACCCGAAACATATCGACTGGCGGATCTACTTCCGCCGGGATCGCTACTTCATCAAGCAGTACGAGATGGAGACCAACCTGGTCTGCCATCTGGTGCTGGACAGCAGCGCTTCGATGCGGTATGGCCAAGGACGAACGCAAAAATTGCGATATGCCTGCCAGATGCTGGCAGCCCTGGCGTATGCGGTGCTTCGGCAAAGCGATAAGGTATCGCTGGCCGTGTTCGATGACCGGGTGCGGGATTTTATTTCGCCGACCAATTCGATGGCCCAGTTGCTGCGGATCACTCAGGTATTGGACCAGACCCAGCCGGTGGCCAAGACCGATATGGCCGGTTGCCTGGGGGAACTGACCGGGCGGATGAAGCGTCGGGAGATCGTGATGATTTTCAGCGATTTTTTCACGGAGCTAGGGCCGCTGGAAAAGGCCCTGCAACGGTTCCGATACCATCAGCACGAGGTGGTGTTGTTTCAGGTGATGCACCATGATGAGCTGGCCTTTGAACTGGAGGGGATGACCAAGTTTGTGGGGCTGGAGGCGCCGGAGGAGCTGCTGGCCCAGCCGGAAGCGATCCGGCGGGCGTACCTGGCCGCTGTGGAACGACACAACGGGCAACTGGAAGAAATCTGCCTGCGGAATCGGATCGAACGGGTCCTGGTGGATACGAGCCAGGACATGGCCGGGGTGCTGGTCGATTATCTAAACGCCCGGAGCCGACGGCGCTGGCGGCGGTAATCTTGTCCAAGGGGTCCGTTGGGCCTTCTGGAGTCGGCTTGCTCTCAAAGAGTCATCCTGTTCTGATTCTGAATATCCGCAACATTTTAGCCGAATGCAGTACCTCGACCATAGCGGCCAGGGGGCATGGGCCGGATGTCGTCAAAAAGTAAAGTTATTCTTTGTTCATTATCCTAGCCCGTTGGACCAAAAATTGCTCCAACACCTCTGCTGCCTACTCGGTCTCTCGCATTAGGCCCCCTCTAAACTCCCCATCGCTCCATTCCCTCTGGTGGGGAATTTTTAGAAAGTACAGAACATCGACGAAACTGGTAAATACCGGTTTTGTTAGACTCTTTAAGATTTACTTCTCTTCACTTGCAAGTATCGTCTCATAGTCCTTTCGACGCAATACGGTATCATAAAGTCCGACGTCTTCCCCCTCATGCTTATTGATACCTGTATAAGAAAGGCTCGGGTCTTCGTATCTTTTGAATTTATAAACCGCATCATTCATCAAAGCGCTGTTGAATACTCCTAGACTGACCAGCAGTTCAAAGTCTTTCACTGTCAACCCGGTTACTTTCTTGAACAAGCCAGGTTCCAGTTGCGTGATCACATCCCGAAGGGTTCTTTCTCGATAGTCCGTCAAATACATGAAAATGGGTATTCGAGTGGCGAGTTTGATAAGTTTTTCTTGAATCTTTTTTCTCAGGCTTTTGTATTCCTTCTCTTCTTCCGTGAGTTGTCTCTTTTCCTCGGCGGAAAGTTTCCGGTCGTTTGCCTCTTTCTTGGCCTTTTTCACGGCTTCGGATTTGTTGATAATGGTCTCGATCTCCTGATTGAGGTTTCGGAAGCCTTCGATGTTCATTAGCGCCTGCATTGCCTGTTCGCTGCTCATCAGCCGCCGCAAGGTGTCGTTGTCCACATTCACCAGGAGAGCGCTCTCCCAGCGACGGGCCAGTAGGGTTGCGGTGGTGCCGCTCATGGCCATATCGAGCACGCCCGCAGCGTCAATCTGCTTCATGGAACTGCCGTCATAGGCCAGCACCGGCAGGAAATGGATGAATTCCTCCACCTTCTTTTCCGGGTCATCGCCGTTGACGTTCAAGCGGCAACTGTAGTCGGCGATCTGACGCAAGGCGCGATCCGGCGCGAAGTCGAAGACGTAGCACTCTTCTTTAAGGATCATCTCCTCATTGGGCGAGGTTCCGTCGGGATTCTTGAGCGTCCACGGGCTCTGCACACGGAAGGCGGCCTGGAAATAGGTTTCTGGGCTAGAACAATTGCGCAGCATGAATATCCCCGTCCAGGGCCGAACGGTAACGCCGGTCGTCAGCTTCCCGCAGGTGAGGGTGATGGTTTTCGTCTTGAGGGGATCGCCCATCGCCTCTAGCACCGGCGGTAAAGCGTTGACCCCAATGCCTGCCGCAGCACCGGCGGCTACGATCACCTTGTAATCGTGGTAAAACCGGTTTTGCTTCTTGGCCAACAAATTCCGCATCGCATAGCAGGCGGCCACGCTCGGCAAAAACCACAGGGTATGCGAAAGCACGCCCAACAGCCGGACATCCGAATACGGCCACGGCGGCTTCTGGGCCCCGAGTTTCAGGTTATCCAAGTTCGTGGGAAGGTATGCTCCTCGAATGAGGTCCAGCCACTTCTGTACCTCTTCCTCGTACTTGAACCGCGCATGTTCACCGACGCCCTCGGCCGAAAAGAACACGTTCAGGTCGAACTCATTGAACTCGCCCTTCATGGCCACTTCGCGGATGGCGTCCGGCAGTTGATAGGTCATCAGCACCATACGCGGCAGAGCGGCATAGGGGTTGTCCGGCCCTTGCCACTCTTCTTTGGCTTTTTGTTCATCCGAATAGGTCCAGTTGTAAATCTGCTCTTCGATGAACTCCCCCGTGGCAATGGCCCGGAACGGCGTGCCGGAAAGGTACAAATAGTGATCGGACGTGATGGGCAGAATCTCCTCATCGAAGTAGTCCAGGGCTTCGCCTTCCGCCGCTTCGCGTTCCTCTTCATCCTCGGCTTCGAAAAGGTCCTTGGCTTTCTCGCGCCAGGCGCCGAAGTGGTATTCATCGAAGATGACGCAATCCCAGTTTGTGGCGTGGACCCATTCGTTTTTGGTTTTGATGCCGCCGGTGCTCGGATTGCGGCCCAGATAATCCTGAAACGAGCCGAAGCAGACGATGGGCTTTTTCTTGTCCGCCTGTTCATAGGTCAGCCCGCCGGGCTTGATGAATTGCCAGCCCTGAAAGTCCACGTGACAGCGCAAATCTTCTTCCCAGGCGCTCTGCACCGCCGGCTTGAAGGTAAGCACAAGCACCTTTTTCCATCGCATCCGTTTGGCCAGTTGATAGGCGGCAAAGGTCTTGCCGAAGCGCATCTTGCAGTTCCACAGAAAATGGGGCGGCTTGTTATTTTCCCGGCGGTAGCTCTTGAAGTAGGCCATGGTCTTTTCCACCGCCGCTTCCTGCTCCGGGCGCATGGTGAAATTGAGCGAGCGCTGCTCTTCAAAGAGTTGCCCTTCGCGCACTGCATGGATGGCTGCCTTGACCTGCTCCACGGTACAACGGAACCATTCCCCGCCAACCTGTGGAATGCCGTTGATGCGCAGCATCCGGTGCACGTCATGGTCGGTAAACCCTGTGCCGTCGCTGCGGATGGCCGGCTCTTCCAGCACGATGCGGTATGGCCGTTCCCCTGGCCTGAGGGTCGGATACTGCTGTGCCACCCGCTCCCGCACGTCTTTGGTGGTGTAGCCGATCTTGAGCAGGCCGGCGTACTGCGGGTTCGTGTCCTCGTAGGCGTAGATCTTCGGCTCGACCTTGGGTCGGGGAGGGAAGAAGGTGCTACTCATCGGAGGACTCCATCGGACGAATCAGTGATTCAATAAACTCTATCTCTTGGTCTGTGAGGCCGTATTTCTCGTACAACAGCTTATCAGTCCACCGCTTGCCAAAATCTTGAATCGGCAAAAACGTAAATTTTTCTCTGCTCAAATTAATCGAAGACACCGCCTGCAATATCAAAAACCGCGCAAACTTGGTGTACAGGTAGTCTCTAAGATTGATTGCTTCTGATTCGCTTTCAAATGAGCCGATTGTGATATACGAAAAAGTGCATATCTCTCCGGGCTTAAGAACTCTAACGGTTGATAGGACCTTGTACTTGCCGTCTTTCGAAGGCTCACCAGCGTGTTCGGATATGGTCTGGCTTACCATTACCTTATACTTTTGTGCTAAATCCTTGCCCTGAACAAGTTCGCCTTTTGGTACATAACCAACTCCTTCGCTCGAATATAACCTAAACGCATTTTGAGTCTGAATTGAACTGCCCCGATAAGATCTGGGAAAACCAAATGGATTAATAGCGCTATCAATGCTGCTAATTTTGGGCTCTTGCTTCGACTGCACTTTGTGTATAATTTTAACAGCATCATTGTATCGTACGAG
>JAKPGL010000218.1 GCA_029550925.1 Planctomycetota bacterium | reverse complement strand
GAATGGTGGTATTTATGCCGAAGCTTTCGGCGAGGACCTTGACGCCGAGAGCGTCGAGGAGGCCGTGGAGATCGTCGAGGGCTGGGAGGCCGACCTTGACAAATGGTTTGAGGCGGTCGATGGTGTTATTGATGTTCGGGTTGACATTTATGAGGAAGATGGGAGCGTCATTGCCGAACAAGTGTACCTCCGCCGAGAAATTGCTCGGGAGAAAATCCAGGAACTGCTTAAGCAGGCGGAGGAATATTGGACAAACGAATCCGAGTTTTCTACCGAACACCTGATCCACACACCGGAGGAAGGGTGGTACTACGTAAAATTGAACGGCGGCACAAAAGGTGCTTTTGATCGCACGTGCGGAGACGGCGAATGGCGGGAACGATACGATCCACCCAAGGATATCCGGTATGCTGAGGCTGTCCGGATCGCTAAGGATTGGGGCCTCGACGATTTCCCATTCCCCTCGGCGGAAGAGGAATAGCCCCCTAACCCCGGCAATTGCGTAACCAGGTTTCGCAACCTGGGCCGGGGACTTCGGTTCTAAAAGTATTCTCCCAAAGCGAAAGGAGCTGCTGTGTACATACCGACACCCAGAGAGCAGTACTACGAACAAGGCAAGAGCAATAGCTTTCTGGTTGCTCAAGCCGAAGGCAAGCTAACCGCTGGGCAGGCGGCGAGAGTTTTGTCCCGGCGGCTAGGCGTACCGGTCAAGGCCCAAGACATTGAGCCGCTGGCCGTCGAGTTTCACCATGCTGGAGCATTCGGCGGCGGCAAAGCAAAACGGGTCTATTTTTTCACGCAAGAGGAGCTTGCGCATATAACCCTAGAGGACATTGAGCGGGCCAAGTCCCCCCGGTGGGGCTGGAAACTCGGATTCCAAAAAAATGTGCGGCGCTGGGTTCCGATAATAGAAGAGGTTAGGCAGTTTTCGGGTTCGGAAATTAAGCGATTGGGAGACAAATTCCACCCAATTCAAGACGACGAGGTCCCGGCGGTAAAAGAGCGTATCGGCTGGCAGTTGCCTCCGTATTGTTCAGATTGGCGCAAAGCGCAAAGATGAAAGGAGCGGACCATGTATCGCGCGGTTGACGGTAAGGCCAACCCGGACCTACTGACACAATGTATTGCCGAGTTGGAGGGCGTCCCGGTCGGCGACCTGCAATCGCTAAACGCTCTGCTGAATACCTATGCACTAGATTTTTGGGTGGTGGAGAATGCCAAATGAGCACTAACGCAATCGGCCAATCCTTACGACAGGCCCGGCAGGCCATTGGGCTAAGCCAGGCCGCCCTGGCTGCCCAGCTGAGGGTGTCCCACCGCACGATAGTGCGGTGGGAAAGCGGCGACTACGTCCCGCCCCGAAGGTACTGGGCGGCAATCGACCGGCTCCTGCGGCTTAACATCCCGGCGCTTTTGGCCAATCGGATCGAGCAGCGGCGGCAGTAACTGCCGCCGCCATTTCCACGGCGCATAAAAATTTTTGTTACGCCGTGGCCCCATTGGACGTAGAATAGAGAGAAAAACAAGCACCAAGAAGGAGAGACAGACATGAAAGTCATCCTGAACCTCAGCAACCGGACACCCATTGTCCGACTCCACCATGAGGGGCATGATTGCTTTTGGGGGCATCCCCTCCGGCGGCTGGTGGGCGAAACCGAAAGCCTCGTCTATGCTGCCGTTGCCCCTACTACAGGGGAATGGCGGCGGGACCCTCCCCCTAATCGCAATAACATCACCGAGTGGACGGCTTCAGCGGCGGTGCATGGCTGTTGCATCGTGGATGGGGATATGGCCAGCCGTTCCGGCTGCCATTTGGTGAAGGCTGAGCGTATCCGCCCTGGATACCTATACACTATAGCTTGGGAGGCGGACTGCTTTAAAGATGAAGCAATTATGCGATGGATTTTGGGGGGGTGGGCGGATACTCACGCATGGATTGCGTGGTACGTATCGGCTGGCCCCACTCGGCTGGTTGGGTTGAAGCAAGAGGATGAGGCCGCCGGCGAAATAGTGATCATGGACGAACCAGAACAGCCACCCCACAGGCAAGGGAATTTGTCCATTTATCAAGTAGACGCATTGGAGGTGATCGACAACGCCGCACTCCCCCAATTGTGGGACCGGCGGATATACAATCACACCATCGAAACCTTCAGCTACGGCTGCGGGTATTATCTGCGGTGGTTTGTGCGCGGGGCATCTGAGAATATGGCGGAAGCGCTGGTCCGTTGCTTTAGCCAAGTCATCATTAAAGCAACGGACCATCCGCCTGTTACGCTTGAAAAGGGAATTTGGCTCTTGCGCCACCCCCGGCCAAGCGGGGATGTAGATTAGCTGGAGATGCTTATTATGAAAAAGCGCATCTGGACCAAACCAAAGGGGCATTGGCCCCGGGGGCGTCGGCGGAATCCGTCGCCGGGCGTGCTGATCATCCGGCTGCGCCGGGCGCTCCGGCATATCGAGCCGGGCCGTGTCAGCCGCCGGGCGCTGGCCGATTACCTCGGCGTATCGGTTCGAACCGTATGCCGCTGGCTGGCCGGCG
>JAKPGL010000214.1 GCA_029550925.1 Planctomycetota bacterium | reverse complement strand
TAGCACCAGCGGCAAGATGATAGCGAGCACATCCGCCGCCTCGCGCAGGATATGGATCGCCTCCCGGAGGCCGATTTTTTCGTCTTCCATGGCGTCCACAATCGCCTGCTTCAGTTCTTGGATTTCTTTCACGAGGTCCATCGGCTTTCTCCTTGGTAAGCGGTTAGCAAGGTTACATCATTCGGCCTAATTGCCTGCGCAACGCGCAGGCCCGGCACGGCCAAATCACTAGGGCGCCACAATCTGGGCAGCGCCGCCTGGGACCTGTCGGGATATCCCATTCTGGTGGGACTGACGAACGCAACAGTCGATGCACGTGGGTCTTCGACACCCCGACCTCGCGGGCTATTTGCGAAATCGACATGCCCCGACGACGCAATCGATGGATCGTTGCAAGCAGAATGGCAGCGTCCATACCACCAGCATACCACATGCCCCCCCTCCGACACGGGACACTTTAGCAGAATAGATTATCTGTCCCGGCGATTGCCTGAGCGCCGAGTACACATAGCCTCGGCAGATCAACGGCTCGAACGATGACCAGCGGCTCTTGCAAATCGACCCAACCTAGATGCAATAGAGACTGTTCACCAAGCGGACAAGGCATTTGCAACAATTCCCGCACTGCATGGATTCTGACATGGCGAAAGAACCGATTCCCTTCCGCTTGCGTGAAATGAAAAATTCGCCGGAGCTTTTCCTGTGCCAGGTCCACGTCGTATCCCCTGATTTTATCAAGAGTTAACAGCAATTTGTTATACTGTTTTACACCTACCCGCTTGTAGGTGTCAACTTTGTCAACATTCCACCTATTAGGGGGGGGGTTCTCTGCCTTCGTGTGCTTGGAAACGACACAAACCTTTCAACCCATCGGCCCCGTCCCGCCGGCGCTGGTCCGGCTGTTTGGCGCCGGGTCTTGCCCCGCCGGTCCACTACTAGCCGGTTTGGGCAACCTGCCAGCCCGGACCTGGGCCATCAACTGCCGCCATTGGGCCTCTAGCTCAGCCCGCTCGGCCCGCTCGGCCAGGTCCAATAGCGGCGTTTGTGTGCTACCGACCGGTGGAGACCGGCTCCGCTCCGCGGGTTGCCGCACCCAATCCGGCGTTTCTACCTGCCGAAGAATCAACCGAACATCCGGCCGCATCCCGTTTGGCCCCTCGGCTGGCCCGTTGTACAGCGCCCGGGCCAATCGCTCCAGATACGCCCCGGGGTTTTTCACCTGCCGGGCCGACGCCGCGTCGCAAAAGGCCTCCAACACGGCTCTGGCCCAGGTCTGATGGCTGTTCTGGGAGGAGTCCCAATGCGCAAGCCCCAATAACCGCCAAAGCAGCTTCCGATCCCGCACTTTGGCGGGCTGGCCGCCGGGCCAATAGCGGCCCAGCCGGCGCCAATCCGCCTCCACCTTGGCCCACGGCGGCGGACGCGGCGGAAGCTCCAAAGGCAAACATCCATCCGCTGGCGGACCGCCTAGGGGTTGTGGCTGGATTACGGCTTGGGGTGGGATTGTTGCTTCGGTTTTGCCCTTGAAAACCGGCTCTCCCCTCTTCCCTTCCCCCCTTGCCCCTTCTTCCCCCCTTAAACCCCCTAATAACCCTGTACCCCCTAACCCTTCTCCCACGCCGCCGCCGCCGTAGGAGATTTCTTGAGGGGGGGTATTAGGGGGGGAGGCGGACGGTTTTGCTGGGCTAGCCGCCGAGGGTTCCGCCACTGGCCTGCCGACCACTTCCCCCTCGAAATAATCGCCTAACTTCTTATGGCCATTCACCTTATGACACACAACCGGCGGCGATTCTTCCCTAGACATACCGGGCAACGCTTCGGGGGACTGTTCGTGGTCTTGGATTTGCATCCCGTTTTGCATCCCATTTTGCATCCCATTTTGCATCGATTTTGCATATGCATTTGCATTATTTGCATCTTTCTGCAAATATCCCCAACGCTTCCTGGCCGCCGCCCGACGTTTCTGGCTAAGTTGCACCTTCTTGGCCATCGGCGGAAAATACAGTAGCCCCTCCGTCGTCTGGACCAGCACCCCACCCGCAATCAGTTCTTCCAGCCCGTTGGCAATCTCTTCGGGAGTATTGCCGGTCTGCCGGGACAGTTGCTCTACGCTCCAAGGCCTCCCCTGGGCATCCGCCAAAAATCCCTCCCCCTGCCAAAATAGCTCCAACAGGTCCAGCAGTAGCCCCTTGGCCGCTGCACTACACGCCCGGAACCCAACAGAATGGAATATCTCCGTCTCCAAGAGGATCCGTGTCATGCTACTCAATCCCTTTTCTGCAAAAAGAGACTTTCCAATCGCTGTTGAAGGTCTGCCTGGGTCAATTCCGGAACCTGCCAAACCACGTCTACCATATCGACGTTGGTCATCTCCATGTGGCAGGCGGCCAAGTATAGGTACAGGTGCCGGATAGCGTGATTCAGTAGGTCCGAGATCGGAATCCCCCGGAGCCAATTGCCCACGCCGTAGCGGGCCGCCCCTTCCGCGCAGGTGCGGGCCAAACGCACAAGGCCAAAGATCGGAATCAGGTCCCACCGCTCTGCTTCTGCATCCCGGCCACGGACCGCCCCGCTTTTAAATTGATGGAACTGGTCCGCTTCCTTCTCCTGTTGGATCGGCTTTTGCGTCGGCTGAGGAATTTCCAGCATGGTTTGCTCCTCGATGGTATATCGGGCCTAATTCTTCCCGCCAAATGCAGACTTCCGGCGGGGCGTCGATGGCGATACGGGCTTGGCCG
>JAKPGL010000192.1 GCA_029550925.1 Planctomycetota bacterium | reverse complement strand
AGCACCTGTCGGATGGTGTATTGCGGGCGTTGGTTGAGGTTCAGGTGGACTCGGCCGAGGTATTCGCCCAAAATGCCAAGGGCCAATAGTTGGAGCCCGCCCAGCACCAGGATGGCCACGATCGTCGAGGCGTAGCCGGGCACGGTAATTTGCCCGGCCAGCCAAAGCACCAGATAGATCAGGCCCATCAGCAACCCGGCGGCCGCAGCCAGCAGGCCCACTAGCGAAGCGACCTGCAACGGCAAAAGAGAAAAATTCGTAAATACGTTCAGGGCCAGGCTGAGCAGCTTCCGGAAGCTATAGCCGGATCGGCCGGCCTGCCGAGGCCGATGTTCCACCTCCACCTGGGCCACGCGGGTGGTGTTCCACAGGATCAGGCCGTCGATATGGGTGAAATGATAGGGGTATCGGCCGATGGCCTCGGCCACTTCGCGCCGCATAAGCCGAAAAGCCGACGGCGTTACCCGAGTCTGCAACGCCCACTGGAAAAAGCGGATCACCAGCCAGGCGCCCAGGTTCCGCCACCAGGGATGGTTGCGCCGCTCCGGCACGCCATAGACGACATCGGCGCTGGTGGCCTCCATCGTCTGCAGAAGTTTGGGGATTTCTTCGGGCGGATGCTGACCGTCGTCGTCCATCGTTACAATGAGCCGACCCCGCGCAAAACGCATCCCACACATCAACGCATTATGCTGCCCAAAATTCCGCATCAGTTGAACCGCCGTCACCCGCGCGGGAGCCTCTGTAGAAAGTTTCTGCAAAACCTCCCAGGCCCCAAAAGGGCTTGCGTCATCGACCAACACTATCTCCCAGGAAAGGTTGAGCTGATGCAGCACCCTCCGAATCCGTTCTAACAGTTCTGGCAGGACATCTACCCCGCCATAGACGGGAATTAGGATAGTAAGATCGCATTCGGATTTTTCCCGGGCCGAAATATCCACCGTCATCGAAACAACCTTTATGAGTTGAATATCCTATCGCCGCTTATGAAGAGCAGCTTGGGGTTGAGTCGGGACCTTCCGGGGAAAGTTCGCCAATCGATTCCAAATACTCCCGAGCTAATTGCTCTAAACGGTCCAGAGGACGGAGGGTTACCCGCCGGGCTGGTACTCCGCTCACAACAGCCCCTGGTTCTACGTCCCGATTTACAAGCGCCAATGCGCCTACCGCCGCACCATCGGCAAGACGCACGCCAGGCAGGACTACGCTGGAAGTCCCAATAATCACATGCCGCCCCAAATAAATAGGGCCCTTATCTTGATTCCGGAACCGAGAGGGAATAGTCGGATTCGTCAAAGTTCCACCAGTATAATCTTCACTAGCTGTCCAAAGGCATACGTAAGGAGCTAATCCAGAAAAGTCGCTCAACGTAATTTTTCCGCCTCCTCCGTTCAAGATAGCGCCGGCGGCGATATGGACGTTGTTGCCGATATAGATTCCTTCCTCCCCGGCTGAGATGATAGCAAACGCGTCGATTCGGACCCGGTTGCCGATGTAAATTTTCGAAGGATTAAAAAAAAGGGCATACCGGGTAATATGGACATCTTTGCCGACACTTCCGAAACCGATCTGGCGAATCTCCTCTTCGGAAAGAAGGATCGACGGCGGCTGCATGAGAAGCACCCCTTTCGGTAAATGTAAAAAATGATCAACCTCGAAAATATTCTCGAATGAGTTTTACTATTTTGTTCTGTTCTTCCTCGCCCAGTTCATAGAACATTGGCAGCCGGAGGAGGCGGTTGGCAAGTTGTTCGGTCATAGGCAGGTCGCCGGGTTGGTAGCCGAGGCGTCGGCCCATGGGCGAAAGATGCAGCGGTACATAATGAAATACCGCATGGACTCCCTGCTGTTTTAAAAATTCTAACATCCGGGTGCGGTCGGCCAGGTCGCTGGTCAGGATGTAGAAGATATGCCAATTGCTCTGGCAGTGCGGGGGCACATGGGGCAAGCGTAAAAGTCCCTCCTCCTCCAGGGGGGCCAAGGCCTCGTAGTACCGCTGCCAAATCTGGCGACGCCGCTGGGTGATCTGGTCCATGTGCTCCAACTGGCCATACAAAAACGCCGCACAGATTTCGCTAATCACGAAACTGGAGCCTAGATCGACCCAGGTGTATTTGTCCACTTCGCCGCGG
>JAKPGL010000159.1 GCA_029550925.1 Planctomycetota bacterium | reverse complement strand
GACCTCCGGCGGCCTGCCCCGGCCCGGCCCAGCCTCGGACATCTTGTCATGGAGGAAATTGCCATGCGCAGTGTGAGGATATTGCGCTCTCCAGCGACGTCGAAACGACCCGCCCCGACGGCCAAAATCCCGATTCTGATCGTGATCCGGTACGGCCTTCGGCCTTGGCTCGAAGTCCATGGCCCACGTGACCAGGTGCAGGTGCTTTTTGCCGAGACCCTTCGGGTACCTGATCCGACTTTGGAAGACGACAAGATAAATGAAGAAATTCTTCGGCTCCGGCTTCCCAGACGTTGGCGGGATGTAATTGACGGCGTTCCCATTGCCTCTTGGACGTTGGCCGGAAGGACTCCCTACGAGGACGTCTGCATTCAGACCGACCTTGAAATTCTTGCAGCCCTTCAACACACAGGAGACAAGCCGGGATGTTCAAAATGATCTACAGCCTCAATGGCCGAACAAAGGGTTTATTCCAGTTAATAGACCAGGATGGGAGCGTTTGTCTGTTGGAGCGGATCGACCTGGCCGACGGCCAGCGTCGGGCAGCCTTGATCCCCCGGATACGTGGATTCACCCAGACGCCCCCGGCGGAAATCGAGCGGGAACTGAAGCGGCTAGCAGCCGAGGCGATCCAGCAAGCTGAAGCAGAGAAACAGAGCGAAACCGTTCCGGCCTCGGCGGGGGAGGAAATTGACATCGGGCAGACGATCCGGCCTGAGCGGTTCATCACCCCGGAGGTGTCCGGCCTGTCGGTGCCTGTTGCGGTTCAATCAGGAGGCCGGGTCACCAAGGTCTGGAGAACCTATCTTCGTTGGCGTGATGGGCGGCGTGAGCAGCGGGAGATGGTTTCGACGTTGGACTTGCCCGATGGAACCAGACTTTGGGTTCACCCCCTGCCAGGCGACCCCCCAGCAGAAATGCCCTCCGGCTGGTCACGGGCGGCTAGGCAGCGGTGGCTCGACGGCGAACCAGCGCCAAGCCCTCTGGAGGTGTTCGAGGCGGTAGGCTGGTTTGTTGCTAACTACTTGGATTTTCGGCGAGAAGAAGCCCCCGCCCACACGGCGGTGCTGGCAGCGTTTGTCATCTTGAGTTATTGCAGCCCGGTGTTTCCGGCGGTTCCTTATCTGTTTTTTGTCGGGACAGCAGGTTCGGGAAAAAGTCGGGCGTTGGAGGTACTCCAGGAGCTTGTGTTTCGGCCCTTCTACAGCGCAGACGCAAGCCCGGCCTTGATCTACCGGACGCTCCACAGTGTGGGCGGAACTCTGCTTCTTGACGAAGCAGAACGGCTGAAAAACGCCGGACGTGATCCCGGCGTCCAGGAGTTGCTTTCTCTCTTGCAGGCAGGTTACCGGCGTGGAGGATCGGCAAGCCGTTTAGAGCCCATTGGCGATCAGTTTCGACCGGTGTCGTTTCAGGTGTTTGGCCCGAAGGCGTTGGCCAGCATTACCGGCCCTCCTCCGGTGCTGGCCAGCCGGTGTATCGTAATCCCCATGATCCGAACAGGGGCGGATTCCCCGAAACCCAAGCGAAGGATTCTTCCCGATCAGGCGCAGCCGATCCGTGACATGCTACATAGCTTGGCCCTGGAATATGGAGAAATCTTCTTGGAACTGCCAAGTCGAGACGTTTGCCCGCCGGAGATTTTTGGCCGGAACTGGGAAATCTGGCAGCCGATCCTTGCTATCGGCTCTTGGCTCGAAGAGCACGGGGCGGAAGGATTGCTGGACCTCTTAAAGGAACATGCGGTTCGGTCGGTCGAACAAAGTCGAGATGAGACGACCCCGCCCCATGATGAGATACTCTTGCAGGTGCTGACGGAGCGGCTCCTCCAAGGCGCTTGCCCGACTCCTGGAGAGGTGCTGGAAGCAGCGATTGCAAGAGAACCTAATCTGTTTGGGAAATGGAGCGCCGAGGCGGCCTCTAATCATCTGAAAAGGTACGGCATAACTACCCGGAAGAGCA
>JAKPGL010000147.1 GCA_029550925.1 Planctomycetota bacterium | reverse complement strand
GTAGTCCGAGAATTGACCCAACCGGGCATCCTTGTCCACGGGGTGGCCCTGAAGCCGGGAAAACCCCTGTGTCTGGCCGTCCATGGCAAAAAGCCGGTAGTCGTGTTGCCGGGGTTTCCCACGTCGGCCATTTTTACGTTCCACGAATTCGTAGGGCCGGTCCTCCGGGCGTTGGCGGGGTTGCCGACCGAAGAGCGGCCTACAGTGCAGGCCCGGGTGCCGGTGCGGATCCGTTCGGAGATTGGCCGGACCGAGTATTTTTTGGTTCGTCTGGTTCCGGAGGCGGACGGTTTGGCCGCCTATCCGATGGGCAAAGGTTCCGGGTCGGTAACCGCGTTCAGTACGGCGGATGGATTCATCGCCATCGGCCAGCACGAAGAGATTCTGCCTGCCGGGGCGGAAGTGAAGGTGCATCTCTTGGCCCAAGGGGTTCGGCTTGCAGATTTGGTCGTCATCGGCAGCCATTGTGTGGGGTTGGATTGGCTCCTTGGCCAATTGCACCGGCAGGGTTGGCAGACGAAGTTTTTGGCCGTCGGTTCGACGGCCGGCCTGGAGGCGGCCCGACGAGGCCAGTGCGATCTGGCCGGGGTGCATCTTCTGGACCCGGAAACCGGCCAGTATAATCGGCCATTCCTGACGCCAGAATTAGAACTGGCGCCTGGGTATGGCCGGACACAAGGTTTGGTCTTTCGGAGGGACGATCCCCGATTTGCTCAGCAGACGGATGCCCGATCTGCTCTCCGGCAGGTATTGGCCGACCCAAACTGCCGAATGATCAACCGAAACGCTGGCAGTGGGACCCGGATATTGATCGATCGACTGCTTGCGGGCCAGCAGCCGCCCGGCTACGCCTTCCAAGCCAAAAGCCATAATGCCGTAGCGGCGGCGGTGGCGCAGGGACGGGCGGATTGGGGGGTGGCCATTGAGCCGGTGGCCCGGCTTTACAGCCTGGGCTTTTTGCCCCTTGAAGAAGAACACTACGATTTTGTGATCCCCCGGGATCGATGGGACCGACCAGCCGTGGTCGCCTTTCGACAACTGCTGGCTGCCCCAGAGGTCCAGACACACTTAGTGGAGATGGGGTTCCGAATAAAAAAACCGTAACATTTCCGCCACACGGCGAACGTATTCCCTTTTTAAGGAGACGACGAGGATGAAATCCGCAAACCTGTGGATGATTGCGACGTTGGCGGCGGGCGGGGTTTGGCTGGCGCAGGTGGATTGGTCGGCCTACAGTCAGGAATCGCCGGCGCCGAAGGACGAAGTGCTTGATCTGTTAGACGCCCGGGCGCGTTCGTTTCTCGAATCGGTTTCTCAGGGCGCCGCCCAGCAGGCGTTTGAAACCCTCTTGCGAGGCAGCCCGTTGCTTTTGCAAAAGACCGACGCCCTGAAAACGTTGGTGGAGCGGGCCGGCCAGATTCCGAATCGGTTCGGACGATTTCGGGGGTTTGAACGGATCGACGCCCGGCGAGCAGGGAAAGACTTGGTATTCCTCCGATATTTATATAAATGCGAAGATTTTCCGATTGTCTGGTCGATCACGTTTTATCGGCCTATCAGCCGGTCGGACGCCCCACCAGACGACGCGGCCTGGCGGGTGATTGTGGTCCGATTTGACACCGAGGTCGAACAACTCGTCCGGTCGTGATTTGGTGCGTTAGATTTACCGCCGCGCACGCGGCCAGACCGAAGGAGGCAATTCCCGCACACGCGGCAGTTCAAAGTGCGGTAGTTCAAAGTAATGGCATTCCCGCGCACGCGGGAATCCAGAAATGGGAATATACTGGATCGTGAGCTTTCGCGCGGATGACAGGTTACGACCTTCGGCGAGTGTGTGTTCCGTTCGGTAAGCGCGTTTTTCATTCGGCGAGTGTGTTCAAGGCGAGCGTGTTCAAAAGGAGTACGGATGGCTACTTATTTGGTTACCGGCGGCGCTGGTTTCATCGGGTCGCATTTGGTGGAGCGGTTGGTTCGCCAAGGGGCGACCGTGCGTGTGGTGGATAATCTCAGCACTGGGCGACGGGAAAACTTGGCCGAGGTCTGGGACAACATCCAGTGGATTCCGGGCGATGTGTGCGACGGGGCGCTCATGCGGGAGGCGGCCGAGGGAGTGGATTGTATTTTTCATCAGGCGGCCTTGGCCAGTGTGCCCCGCAGTTTGGAGACCCCGCTGGAGACCCATGCTGCTTGCGCCACGGGCACCCTGACGGTGTTGGAGGCGGCCCGGCGGGCTGGAGTGCGGCGGGTGGTCTATGCGGCCAGTTCCAGCGCCTATGGCAATCGGCCCAGCAGCCCGAAATACGAAAGCGATCTGCCGGAACCGATTTCCCCGTACGGAGCGGCCAAATTGGCCGGGGAGTACTACTGTCAAGCGTTTACGGCCTCCCTCGGATTGGAAACGGTTGCCCTGCGGTATTTCAACGTATTCGGGCCTCGGCAGGACCCCGATAGTCCCTACTCAGCGGTGATCCCGCTTTTTATCACGGCCATGCTTCAGGACCGACGACCGGTCATTTACGGCGACGGCCTCCAATCGCGAGATTTCGTCTATGTAGAGAATGTGGTGGAGGCGAACCTGCTGGCGGCCCATTCGCCGGCTGCCGTGGGGCGGGTGTTGAACATCGGCGCCGGACGGGCCGTGGACCTGCTTACCCTGTTGGCCGCTCTGAATCGACTGTTGCAGATGCACGTCGAACCAGAGTTCGCTCCGCCCCGGCCCGGCGATGTCCGGGAAAGTTTGGCCGACATTACCCTGGCCAAAACTTTGCTGGGTTATCGGCCCCGGGTCGATTTTGAAGAAGGCCTGCGCCGCTCGATCGCCTACTATCGCCGCTTGGTCGAAGAACGGCGGAATTAAAGACGTGCCGAATCTCACCGGCGGCCTGGGTGGCACTGGTGGCTTATTCGGCAGTGCATGGATGCCGGGTGGACCTGGCCCCTCCAGGTGGTGGAGAGGACCGTCCCCCTCAGTCGGCCAGGGGAGAGGCGAAGGAGTTCCGCCGCCTTGGCGGTTTGCCCGGCCTCCGGCACGGCCCGCTGGGATGTGTAGATACCAATGGCGGTGGGGAGAGGGAATTTTGAGCCGCCTCCTTACGGGCGAGGCTCAGAAGTCTCCTTTTCCCAAGGCGCAGAACTCCCTTTTTCCCAAGACAAGCAGCGCCCTCTGCGTCCTGCTGGGATTGCCCGTTTCTCGTTCGTCCCGATAACTACCAAGGAACCCACGATGGTTGGCCGAAGTTTGCAAGAGCGATTGAGCGATCCGGTGCTTTGTTATGTGCATCACGATTACGCCCGCGTGTTGGACACCGACACGGTCGCCGAAGCCTTGGGCCGGGTCCAGCAGAGCCAGATCAATAGTCGGATTGTGTATTTTTACGTCGTCGATGCCGAGGAACGGCTTTGCGGCGTATTGCCGACCCGTCGGCTGCTTCTGCATCCGCCCAGCACGCCGGTGGCGGAGTTGATGGTTCGGCAGGTGATTCGGTTGCCTTATACGGCCAGTTTGCTGGATGCATTGGAACTTTTTATGTTTCATCGGCTTTTGGCGTTTCCGGTGGTGGACGCGGAGGGGCGGATCGTAGGAATCATCGACGTCGATCTATTCACCCGAGAGTTGACCGACCTGGCGCAGGCGGAAGAGAGCGACGATATTTTCCAGATCATCGGGGTCCATCTGACGGCCATTCGGCAAGCGAGTGTGGCGGGGGCCTTTGTGCGGCGGTTGCCGTGGTTGGGGTGCAACATCGCCGGCGGATTGGCCTGCGCCCTGTTGGGCGGTGTGTTTCAGCAGACGTTGGAGCGGGTGGTGGTGCTGGCCTTGTTTATTCCGGTGGTGTTGGCGCTGGCGGAAAGCGTCAGTATGCAGTCGCTCAGCCTCACCTTGCAATTGCACGAGCCTTGGGTCATGACCTGGTCGAAGTGGTTTCGTCTGTTTTGGCGCGAAGGGCTGATCGGGGTGTTGCTAGGGGCGGGCTGTGGGGCGATGGTGGCCTTGGTCGCCTGGGTCTGGCAAGGGTCCAGTCCGTTGGCCCTGACCCTGTTGGCCAGTATTGGGGGGTCGGTTACCTGGTCGGCCATGTTGGGCCTGAGTATGCCGATCGCCCTGCGAGCCATGCAGCGCGACCCCAAAGTGGCTGCCGGACCGGTTACCCTGGCCCTGGTGGACACGAGCACGCTGACGATGTATTTGGCGCTGGCCGCCTGGCTTCTTGCCTGAGTTTCCTCATCCATCTGCCAGCAGTTGCGGCCTTCCGCTGCCGCCTCTTGCAGACCGGGATAGAAATTCTTAGAATGGACTCGCTCCCGGCGTTTGGAGTGGATGAGGAGTGAAAAGGCAACCGTATGAGCAGCGACTGGCTGGAACGATTGGGCGGGTATCCGGGCGTGTGGAAACGCCGACATCTGTTAGGATTGGAAGACCTCTCGGCCGAAGAAATTACCTGCATTCTGGACAAAGCGGTCGTCTTCAAGCAATTGCTGGCCGAAGGACATCGCCGGATTCCGCTGCTGGCGGGAAAGACGGTGTGCAATTTATTTTTTGAAAATTCGACGCGAACGCGGACCAGTTTCGGTTTGGCGGCGCGGCGGTTGGGGGCGGACGTGGTGGATTTTTCGGCGGCCACGAGCAGCCTTTCGAAAGGGGAGACGGTCATCGACACCGCCCGCAATCTGGAGGCGATGGGGATCGAAGCGGTGGTGGTTCGGCATCGGACGCCCGGCGCGCCGCATCTTTTGGCCCAGAATATCCATTGTTCGGTGATCAACGCTGGCGACGGCGCCCATGAGCATCCTACGCAGGGCCTGTTGGACATCATGACCATCCGTCAACTGCGAGGCCGGGTGGAAGGGCTGACCGTCGCACTGGTCGGCGATATTGCCCACAGCCGCACCGCTCGATCGAACATCTGGGGCCTGAAGAAACTGGGCGCCCATGTGATCGTGTGCGGGCCATCGACGTTGGTTTCGCCCCGCTGGCAGGAATTGGGCGTGGAGGTTTCCTATAACTTGGACGAGATTTTGCCCCGGTGCGATGTGTTGAACCTGCTGAGGATTCAGTTTGAACGACAGACGCGCCGGCCGTTTCCCTCGGTGCGCGAGTATGCGCATCTGTATGCGATGAATCGGCAGCGTATGGCCCGGACCAAACCGGACATATTGATCATGGCCCCAGGCCCGATCAACCGAGGCGTAGAAATGACCGCCGAAGTGGCGGACGGCCCGCAGTCGGCCATCCTGCCGCAGGTTACGAACGGGGTGGCCGTCCGCATGGCCGTCCTATGGCTCCTGGCGGGTGCCGCCTAGCGGACGAGGCGACGTATCCCTCCTTGGCCTAGCGGGCGAGGTTCTGGATACGCCCTCCTCCCAACGGAGGAGACGCCAGATTCGCCCTCGCCCTAGCGGACAAGGCTTGGTCTTCTCGGAGAGGAACAAACACCTATGTCGAGTTTGCTGATCGCCCACGGCCGGGTCATCGACCCAAGCCAACACATGGATCGCATCACGAACCTGCTGATCCGCGACGGTCGGATCGCCGCCTACGACGCCTCGGAACAGGAGGCGGACCAGACGCTCGATGCGGCGGGCAAGATCGTCTGCCCGGGACTGATCGATATGCACGTACATCTGCGGGAACCGGGCCGGGAAGAAGACGAAACCATCCAGACCGGTGCGGCGGCGGCGCTGGCCGGCGGATTTACCTCGATCGTTTGCGCCCCGAACACCGACCCGCCCATCGACACCCAGGGCGTAGCGGCCTTTATCCATCACCAGGCCGCCAAGGCCGACCATTGCAACGTGTATGTGTTAGGCTGTGTGAGCAAAAATCGGGAAGGCAAGGAACTGGCCGAGATCGGCCAACTGGTCGAGGCCGGGGCGGTCGGTTTTACCGACGACGGCAACCCGATCGCCGACCCGGAACTGCTGCGCCGGGCGTTCGAGTATTGCCGAATGTTCGATAAACCCGTGCTCAACCACGCCGAGGTCAAAGAACTGACCGAAGGCGGCGTGATGCACGAAGGCTTAGTTTCGCTGATTCTTGGCCTGACGGGAATGCCGTCGGCCAGCGAAGAGGTGATGATCGCCCGGGATATTGCCCTGGCCGAGGCCACCGGCGGTCGATTGCACGTGATGCATCTGACCACGGCCAATGGGGTGGAGATGATCCGCCGGGCCAAACGGCGAGGCGTCCGGGTTACCTGTGAAGTGACGCCCCACCACCTGACGCTCACCGACGAGCAGTTCCGGTCGTTCGATCCGAACTACAAGATGAATCCGCCGCTGCGGGGTCGGGAACATGTCGAAGCCCTGATCGCCGCCCTGCAGGATGGCACGATCGACGTAATCGCCAGCGACCACGCCCCCCATTCGCAGGAAAAGAAGTTACAAGAGATCGATCTGGCCCCGTTTGGGGTGATCGGCCTGGAAACCACCCTGGGCGTCGTCGCAACCCGGCTGATCGAACCGGGCCTACTGGATTGGCCGACGGCGATCGAAAAGATGACCATCAACCCGGCCCGTATCCTCGGACTGCCCAAAGGCACCCTGGCCGTCGGTGCGGACGCCGATGTAACGATCATCGACCCAGAGGCTCGCTGGACCGTGGACCCCAAGCAATTCCGCTCTAAAAGCTGCAATACGCCGTTTGCCGGCTGGAAACTGAAAGGCCGAGCTGTAGCCACCATCGTCGGCGGCCGAGTGAAATACACCTGGCCGTGAGAAAGTCTTTGCACCGGCGTTCGTTCCTATTGCTGGCTGTAGTAGGGGAGGCTGTTCCTTTGCGGTTGCGGCTCTGAATGCTCGACTTCCAACTGGTCCCCAAGCGGAGTACGGCTCAGCGGGCCGAGCAGGTGCGGCGGAGGACGCCGTTTTGAATCCGGGAGCGGGCGGTCAATTCTCTTCCGGTTTGACCAATTCTTTTCGGTTCACGACGATCACGGCCAATGTGAGCATGACCACCGTATAGATGGCCAAGGCCGCCAGATGCGCCCACCAGGGGATTTCCTCCTGGAGCCAGCGAACGGCCATCTGGATGGAATCGCGTCGGGGCAGATCGACCCATTGGAACAGCAGGGACCGCAAATGGTATTGCACGGTCAGGTGGTGGATCAAGGCGGGCAGAGTGCCTGTGAGCGCTTCGATGAACACCACATAGGCCACGGCGGCGACCATGCCCCGCCGAATAAACAAGGCGCCTAAAAACAAAAAGATCGCCCCATAGGCAAACGCCGACAGAGCAACGAGCGCGGCGAACACGGCGACCGTCTGGCGCCAATTGGGAAACGGGATTATCCACGCGCAAAGGAGCGAACTTCCCCAGCCGGCGACAATGGTCCAGCAAACCGCCATAAGATATTTGCCTAGCAAAAAGGCCGTCTTTCCGTACGGGCGCACGCCGACCACGCTCCAGATGTTTTCCTCCATCCCGGCCTGGACGATGGGCGAGGCCCAGAAAAGTTGGCAGAGGATACACAAAAGTCCCGGCATAAGGATAAATAACAGGATCGCCTCTTGGAAATCGGCCGAGTCGCGGAAATCGGCCACTTGCTGCATACTCCAGACCAGGAAGACCGGCAACAGTCCTAAAACGGCGGCCCGCCCTAGGCCCCCCAACAACAACCGGGGGCGAAACTCCAGTTTCACGACCGCGGGGATTCGACGCAGCATCTGCCACATAGGTTGGGTTCCGTGTATTCTCTCTGAGGGCAAGTCCTACTGGCTTAACAGCCGGCGCTGTGTAACTCAGGCTGTCTAGCCTGAATCAACCCGCCGGCTTAACAGCCGGCGCTGCGTAACTCAGGCTGTCTAGCCTGAATCAACCCGCCGGCTTAACAGCCGGCGTTACGAATTGCGAATTTGCACACCGTAGTGGATTTTCAGCAAAATGTCAAACAGCGATTGCAGCGAGCTATCTGCGGCGGCGATTTCCCAGACGGAAACTCGGCCCTGTTGGATGATCCGCGGCAGTTGGGCGTACAGTTGGCCGGGATTTCGGGAGGCAACCCACAGACGATCGTCGCCTAGCAGGCGGACGGAGTCGGCCAGTTCTAACGCCACCAAGTCCCGGGCCAATTGCCGGGGCGCATCGGTCCGAATATGGATTTCTTTAGGCAGGTCTTCCAGGAGAGAAAAAATCTCCTCGGCGTCGCCGGAGGCCAACAGCCGACCGCCGCAGATCAGCAGGAACTGCCTGGCCACCGCCTCGACATCGTGCAGCAGATGGGTGGCGATCAGAATGCCTTTGCCTGCCTGCTCGCGTTGGCGAAGCAGTCGGATCATCTGATGACGGCCGACAGGGTCCAGGCCGCTGAACGGTTCGTCCAGGATGAGCAATTCTGGATCATGGGCCAGGGCCTGGGCCAGTTTCACCCGCTGCCGCATTCCGCGGGAATATGCGGCGATCCGCCGATGTTGTACGTCGGCCAGATCGACCATCGCGAGGGCCTCTTCGGTCCGACGGCGAGCCTCCCGAGAATCCAGTCCCGCCAGTGTCAATAAAAAATAGATCCATTCCCAGGCCGTGATATGCGCCGGAAATCCATCCTCCTGCGGGCAGTAGCCGAGCTTGCGAAACACTACGGCGTTGTTCCACGGATTTTGGCCCAGCACACGCACCCGCCCCATGCTCGGACGCAACTGTCCGGTCAAAAGGCGCAGGAGCGTGGTCTTGCCCGACCCATTCGGCCCAACCAGTCCATAGGCCCCGGGCTGTAGCGACACATTCAGGTCGTTGACTCCCAGCACCAGGCCATACAATTTGGTTACATGGTCCAACTCGATCATCATGGGCTGTTTTGCTCCGAGGCTGGCTTTCCAAGGCAGAGGTGCGAGTTCCTCGTTTTGCCGATCGCCGGGCGTCCCTTTACTGCCGGATGGGGGCGGAGATGCGTCGGCTCAGCACGACCAACGAAACAGCGGTCAGAGCCACCAACACCGCGGCACTGGCCTGTACCAAGACCATTTTGCTTTCCAACCCAAAAATCCATCCCTGGACGGTCCTTAAGACATGGTAAAACGAAATGAGCGACCAATGTTCTGTGGAGGCGGCGGAAAACGACGGGTCCCACCTCTCCGCCCATTCCGTCCGGAGCCAGATGACCTGATAGCCGATATATCCAAAAAACCACACGGCAAACCAGGCGAACCCCGCCGCCCAACTTCGGCTGGTAAGCGACGAAAAAGCCAAGGCCAAGATCGAGGTCGGCGTAACGAGCACCACGGTAGCCGCCGCAATCCGCAAAGGAATGTCCCAGGTATGCTCAAGCACCGTCAGCGAGGGCGAAAGCAACACCCCGAATAGATACAGGGCTAAGGCCGGGCCTACGGAAATGATCCCTAAATAAACCCACAACACCCCCAGTTTGCCCAGCAGATAATCCCCCCAGCCGATCGGCCGCGAAAAATACAAGAGAAACGCCTTCGAACTGACATCCCGCGCCGCAAGCGGCGGCGCTAACATCCCCACTAGCAACATCATCACCATCCCCTGGGGATATCGGAAAAACATCCCCATCAGCCAACACCAGATCGTATGCCGATCCAGCGTCTTCGGGACGCCGGGAAGCATTTCGTCCAGTTGGCGTCGGCCTTCGCGGAGCAAGCGGTCGATCTGGGGTTGGGCCGTCGCCAAGGCCATTCGAACCATAGCCCGTTGGGCGAAGGGAAGTTTTTCGACGGCCTCGCCGGCCAAGGCGCGAGTCAACAGCGGTTTGAACGAATCCTCGGCTTCCTGGGGCTGGATGAGGTTCTGGGCGACCAGTCTTTCGGTGATCCAGTCGGCGGTGCGTTTGAGCCACTGTTCGTAGAGGAAGAATCCCAAGGCGAAATAGAAAGCCGGCAGCCAGGCGGCCCACAACAGCCGACGCATCCATGCGTTTTGCCAGGCGATTTTCACCCCCGATTGGGTAATCGGCATCCATCGGGTCCACGGCGATGTAGTTCGCCCTTCCCACGGACGATAGCCCAGATCATGGATAGGCATGAGTGCTCTCTTCCAAGGCTTCTAAGAAGATAGCTTCCAGGGAGTTTTTGGCCGGTTGCACGCTGCGGATGGCTGATCCGGTCTGTTCCGCTCCTTGCCAGAGGCGTTGGAGCAGGAGCGGATCGTCCGTGGCCAGTTGGAGGCGTCGCTCGTTATCCAGTTGCACAGGCAGCCCCTGCGTGCGTGCCCAGTCGGCCAACGGGGCGGCTGGTCCTACGGTCTGAATCCAATAGGCGGGTTCTGCGGGCCGATTGAGCGACTCCAACGATTCCGCCATCCGCACCCGGCCTCGGGCCAGGATCACCACCTCGTCGCAAATGGCCTGCACATCCGGCAGGATATGCGTGGAAAGGAGCACGGCTTTGCCGAACTTGCGGGCCAACACCTGAATCCGGCTAAGCATCTCTTCCCGCTCGATCGGGTCCAACCCCGAGGTCGGTTCGTCTAAAATCACCAAGCGGGGATCGTGGACTATTGCCAAGGCAAACTTCAGCTTTTGCCGCATCCCCAAAGAATAGGTGGCCGCCTGCCGGTAACGCTCCTCTTTCAGACCACAGAAATCCAGGATTTCGTGGGCGCGCCGGAGGGCCTCTCGACCCGGCAGCCCAGAGAGTCGAGCGCCAAGCTGAACCGTCTCCACGGCGCTGAGGGCGGCAATATAGCAGTCATCCTCCGGCATGTAGCCGACCTGCTGGCGGATGCTGCGAGCCGATCGACCGATCGAACAGCCTAAGACCATCCCCCGCCCCGCACTGATCCGCACTAAACCGAGCAGGACCTTAATGAGCGTCGTTTTGCCCGCCCCGTTCGGCCCCAACAGGCCCGTAATGCCCCGACCAATCCGAAGCCGAACATCCACCAACGCCGCCGTCGCGCCGTAGAATTTGGATACGCCGTCGAGTTGGACCAAGAATTCTTCCATCTTCATCTTTTTGGCGATCCGAGACCTCTTCCACTTACGACCCAGCGCCCAGCAGTTCCAGGCGAAGGAAGTTCAGTGCATGTTTGGCGAAGAGGACCTTCAGCATAGCCGGCTGGGCGGCGTAGGGCAAGGTGCGACTTTTTGCGCCGCCCGGATGGGCCAGGGCCAGGGCCGCCAATTCCGGCTTTTCGGCTTGGGGATCGTATTGGGGAAAACAAGGGACGGCCAAGGCCCAGTCGGTCTGGAACAGTTCTCGCACCCTCCGGGCCATCGCCTCGGCCGCCTCTATACTTTTGACGCCATGCTGCTGGAGCAGGTTCCTGTTTAATCCCAGGGCGTGCTCCAAGCCCGCTTGATCCGCAACCACCAGCCCACCCAGATAAAACCCGGCGCCCTCGGTTACCCCCGCCAACAGCCGATTGACCAGCCCTTCGGTCCCCCATTCGACCACGGCCAACCGCTGGTTCCGTTGGCGCAAAAGCCGGACCACGGCATGTTCCAATCCGTCGTCTTCTTCGCCAAACACCAGATGCCCCAGCTTCTGGCGGATTTGCTGTACTATCGGTTCCATCGCCGCCTGACAGGCTTCTAGGTTTGGTCCTTCGGCGGCGATCCGAAGGGTGATCGTGCCTTCATGGGCGGTAATGCCCACCTGGGGCCCGTCGGTTGCCTTGATCACGCCGGGCAGCATGGCAACGATCTGGCTTTCGCCGGCGCCGAAAGCATGGAGCCGACGCCGTAGAATCAGCCGAGTCCCTACACCGGCCTGACGCAATCGGCCTAGGACCTGGTGGGTCCACATCTCGCGCATTTCCGCCGGCACGCCGGGCAGGGCAAAAAGCCGACACGTCTTCCCGTCCGGCCGGCGCACTTCCAAGTCGATCCCCGGGGCGGTGCCGTTGAGGTTTGGGACGGCCCGGGCGCCTTCGGGAATCATGGCCTGTTTTTCGTTTCGGGGCGGCATGGGCCGCTGCCGACGCGCAAAAAGTTGACGAATGCTCGCCAGGGCCTCTTCGTTGAGGACCAATTTTCGGCCCACCGCCTGGGCAATGGCTTCTCGGGTAACATCGGCCGGGGTCGGGCCAAGACCGCCGGTTACCAGTACGATATCCGATCGGCCCACCGCTTGCCGGACCACTCCCGCAATGGCGTCGATCTCGTCGCCTACAGACGTATGGTACAAAACCCGCACACCCAACTCTTCTAGTCGTTGGCTCAGCCATTGGCTGTTGGTGTCCAATATCTGGCCGCTGGTGATTTCGTCGCCGCTGACGACGATTTCCGCCTGGAAAGACTCCCCAGACACAAAGACTTCCTTTCCCTAACAAGCTATTCTGAACGAAGACGAATCCGAAGAATACGGCGGTTAGCGTCCGGCCTGTTGGAGTTGCCGAAGCACATCGCCGATCTGTTCATGGGCCTGCTGGCTGGCCCGGATGACCATTGCTCGACCGGGGCGCCAATAGTAGATCGTTCCGGGGCCGCCTTGGGAGGCCCAATGGCCCGGGGCAATGGTCTTTTGGATCAGATCGACTAGCACCGGTCCGGCGTCGTCCTGAACTGGGCCGCCCATCCCCAACCCAAAACCGACTCCCCACATCGGCGGCATGGCCGCAGCGCCAAACGGCCTAGGCCCGAATCCAGCACCCCACCCGCCCTGCCTGCCCCCCAACCGTTGGGCCAACATCCAAGCCTCTGCCGGGACGGCGATCCGAGCCGGTTGGCCCGCATCTGGTGCGCCCCCCAACAACGCCGCCGTCAACACCATTTCCGCCCACATGAAAGGAAACTCCTTTGGTAACGCCGTCTGTCAGACGGTACTATATGGAATTTTTGATCACCATTTGAGCAATTCCCCAGTTATTGTTTTTCCTTCGGTTTTTCCTCCGGCGGTTTGTCCTGCTCCAGGGCTTGGGGCGGAATGAGCATATTGCCCTCTTGCCGATGGTTTTCGGCTGGGCCCAGTTGCAGGGGTTCGCCTTGGCCCTGAGTCTGCCGATGGCAATCAACTGTCAGATTGCCTACCACAAAGATACGCCGACATTGGTCATCGGCGTGGACAGCGTGTTCGACAAGCCCGCTGAAACTATTGCCGGAAATCAGCACATCTCTGGTTCCCCGCAGCAGAACGCCCCGAGCGGGGTTATCGTCCGGCGTGCGCCGGATGCCCTGACCAATGAAGCTATCCGTAAAAGCGTTGCCGGCAATGCTCAGGCGTCCGCTTTGCGGCCCGGCCAGTACGCCGAAATCTTTGTTGAGCACAAAGGTATTGGCGGAGATGGCGCATCCCCAGGCGTCCCGCAGTTCAACGCCGCCGCCGGTGTTATGGGCGATCACATTGGCGCTGAGGGTAATGCCGTAGCAATCCCGATCCAGGATAATGGCCGTGCCGTTGCACTCTTCGATCATGTTGCCGGAGACCACCGAGCCGTAGGTGTTTTCGATCACAATGCCGTGGGCCCGGTGGTCGTCGATGTTGTTGCCGGTCATGGTAAGGTTAAAACCGTCCAGGCAGCGGAGGGCGTCCTGATTTTCTTCGAACTGGCAGGCGCTAACCACGATGTCATGACAGCCTTCCAGTTGGACGCCCGCTTGCATGTTATAGGTGAAGCTGCACTGGCGGATGCAGGGGTTTTCTTCGCAGTGGATAAGGTGCACGCCGTGGCCGCCGCAATGGTCGATCCACAGATTATGGAGCGTCAGTTCTTCCACCCAATGGGCCAACAGGCCGTCGCCGCTAGCCGGTTTGGTGGAGGCAGCGTCTTTGGCCTCCGGGTCGCCGCAGATTCGCAGGTTGGCCAGTTGCACCCGCCAGAGCCGGGCTTTGGGGTTCTTATCCAGATCGGCCGGTCGAACGATCAGGGCCGGTTTGCCTTCCTGGTTGAGGTTGACGATACAGGTGGCCGGTCCTGCGCCTTCGATCCGGACATTGCTTCGGCTCAAGATCAACGGGGCGTAAATGGGGAATCGGCCTGGGGGCAGTCGGACCAGGCCGCCTTGTTCGGGCAGGGCGTCCAAGGCGGCTTGGAGATTAGGGTATCGGGCCGCCTCGATAACCACCATCGCCCCAGGCAAGACTGGTTGTTCCACCGGGGCTGCCGGTTTGGCCGACTCTGAAGGCGGCAGAGTTGGCGCCTGGCCTGCACCAGGCGCACCGGCCGGGCTGTTCTCGGCCCTGGCTGGACCGGTTTCCGCCCCGTTTTGCCAACCGCCGTATTGAACATACCCAACAGCCAGCAAAAGGATCGCCCCCGCCCAAATGCCCAAACAAGCTCGTTTCATGGCTTTTTCTCCTGTTGGGTGGACTGTTGTATCTGCCGACGCACGACGGATATCGGACGCGTTACATCGAACCAAACATAGAACACATTGCCTGTCTCATCCGAACACCGTAATACATCATACCATCGGTCGTCGATCCTGCGAAGAGACTGAGAAATCACCCTCGCCCGTTTTCCCAGAACACGGATCAAATCGTATTCATCGGAAACCCGAGCCACATGAAACGGAGCGGTGGGGACTTGATCTTGTTTAGGTTCTCCGGCGGCAGCCTCGACCAGACCGCGGCCGGTGGCCTGGATTCCCTGGAGACATTTTTGGGCGATCTGGTCCCGGCGTTGGACCTCCTGGGCGTCGCCGGCAGCTTCGGCGATCACGCGGTAGTAATTGTGCGCCCGGGGACTCAACAGCAGATTGGGCATGGCTTTATCCAACACCGCCTTGGCTTCCTCGTATTGACGTTTTTGCAGCAGTTGGGCCGTATCCTCCAATTCCGTCGAATAGGGATTGTAGGCGGGGTGTCGGCAAAGGGCGTCCAGCAGTTTCAGATAATTTTCGCCGGTAGGCTTTTGCAGAAAACTTTCAAAAAGTTTTTGGATGGATTCGGTCGTTCCCGGCGGTTCTGGGGCCTCCGGCGCGGGGGCCTTAAGCGCCGACGGAGCAGACGGAGTGGGCTTTGACGGCGGTAGGGGGCTGCTAGGAGAATCGGCCGATTCTTCTGGAGGGGCCGCTGGAGATGGTTTCAGGCCGGGGTCTTCAGCCGCCGCTTCGCCCGGCGGGGA